>JAGHDT010000422.1 GCA_021159805.1 Anaerolineae bacterium | reverse complement strand
GAGGCACCCGGGCTGACGATCGAGTCGGGCTGGATGTCGATCTTGTCGAGTCGGACTCGAACCGCGCAGGCTGCCGTTGGGGTGGCTACTGCTGCTGCCGGAGAGGGTGGTTGGGTTGCGGTGGGCTCAGGAGGGGCCGCGGTAGCCGGCGCCGTTGGTGCGATGGTTGCCATCGCCGGTGTCGTCTCCACGGGGTCAGGTGCGGTGGCGGAGCTGGCGACAAGTAGGTTCTGGACCACCGGGGGGATGCCGCCGGACCGGCTGTACCATATGCCTCCGCCCATACCCGCCACGATCAGCAGCACCAGCACGTTGCGCAGGGCTTGCCACAAGCGTGATCTGGTTCGTCGCGGGGTTGTGGCCTCGGCCCCGGTGGTGTCACCGGCGGATTCCAGTGCTTCATCGATGTTTCGATGCGACCCGCGTGACCGTGATCTGGCCGCCACGGCGGGGGCCACGGCGTTCGCCGCGGCATCATCGTCCGGCGCGCCCGCCAATCCGGCATCCACCAGAGCCTGCTCGCCGGCGAGGTCCACGTCACGTTGGGCAGGGGCCTCTTCCTCTGCGGCAACGGGAGCCCTATCCACGCTGTCTGATTCCACGACCGATGTCGCCGCTTCTCTCGGGATGCCATCCAGCGTAGCAGGCCGCGGCGATATGAGCGGGGCCTCACCCAGGCCATCGTTGGCCGGCAGCCCGATGGCTTCGCGCAACGCTGCTGCCATCTCTCCTGCGTCTTTGTACCGCTCCTCGGGCTCTTTCCGGAGACCCCGGAGGATGACCTTCTCCAGCGCGATCGGCATGTCGCGGTTGTAGAGTGATGGGCTAGGCGGCTCTTTGTTGATGTGCTGCATCACCATACCTATGGGCGTCACCGCAGTGAAGGGCAGGCATCCTGCTGTCATCTGGTAGAGGACTACACTGAGGGAGTAGATGTCGGACAACGTCGTGCCGGGCTTGCCGGTCCCGATCTCCGGAGCCATGTATGCGGGTGTCCCGACCATCGCTCCACTTGCCGTGATGCCGGACAGGGTGAGCATCTTGGCGATGCCGAAATCCGTCAGGACGGGCTGGTGTCCATCGAGGAACATGATGTTGGCCGGTTTGACGTCCCGGTGCACCATGCTCCGGTGGTGGGCGTAGTCCAGCGCGTCGGCTACAGCGGCGCCAATGCGCACGGTCTCTTCCGGCGTCAGCGGAGCCTCTTCGAGCCGATTCTTGAGCGTCGGTCCGTCGATGAATTCCATCACCATATAGTAGATGTCCAGCTCATCGTCGTAGTCGAAATCGTAGACCTGGACGATGTTCGGGTGGCGCAATGTCGCCACGATCCGTGCCTCACGCTGGAAACGGACGACAAAGCCTTTCTCATCGGCGAGGAACGGGTGTAGGACCTTGATGGCGACCATCCGGTCAAGCTGCGCCTGTTGGCCGCGGTAGACCTCAGACATGCCACCATGGCCGATATGCTCAAGGACCTCGTACTTGTCCAGGGTCTTGCCGATCAGATATTGGGCGCTGCTCACGGGTGTCCTAACTCTGTCTCCATTGCGGTTGCGATCTGGGAGTTCCGGCTGCCAGGAGCGCATACAACGCTAGGATCATTATACCTTCTTGGAAAGCGGTCACAAGGGGCCTGGTTCAGAAGGGGTACTGAGTCTGGTATAATGACGGCATTATGGCACTACTTGTAGCATCACATCTGGCGAAATACTTCGGCGTTGATGACATATTCACTGACCTCTCCCTCGCACTGCACGCCGGCGAGCGCGTGGCTCTTGTCGGCCTTAACGGATGCGGCAAGAGCACGCTGCTGGACATCATCGCCGGTGTCACTGAGACTGACGGGGGCACTGTAACCATAGCCCGGGACGTGCGTCTGGGGTATCTGCCGCAGCAGCCGGACTTCCGGGAAGACGGTACCCTCTGGGAGGCGATGGAGGCTGTCCTCGCCGGGCTGCAGGCGCGGCAGGCGCAACTGCGCAGACTCGAGGCCTTGATGGCGTCCCCGGATGATGCGGAGCGGGAACGCGCGATTGAGCGTTATGGCCGGGAGCTTGAGGTGTTCGAGCGTGATGGTGGCTTCACATATGAGGCCCGGATCGGGCAGGTACTGGGTGGACTCGGCTTTGCCGTGGACGAGTTTCACGAGCCGGTCGCGCACCTCAGCGGAGGGCAGAAGACGCGCGCGCTGCTGGCGCGCCTACTGCTCGAGGAGCCGGATGTGCTGCTGCTGGACGAGCCCGTCAACCATCTCGACCTTGAGGGGATCGAGTGGCTGGAGGACCAACTCAAGGTCTGGAAAGGTGGTCTGATTGTCGTTGCGCACGATCGCGCTTTCATGGACACGGTCGCGACGCGAGTCCTGGAGATGTCGCACGGCGCGCTGGAGAGCTACACGGGCAACTACAGCGCCTATGCACTACAGCGTGGGCAGCGGGTCGCGCATCAAATGGTCGAATACAAGGCTCAGAAGCGCCACATTGAGGAGACCGAGGAGTACGTCCGGCGCTATATGGCCGGTCAACGCTCCTCTCAGGCGAAGGGACGCCTGAAACGCCTTGAGCGTGTGGAGCGCCTCAATCGCCCCGTTGAGGATAGCCGGATCAACCTGAACCTGCAGACCACGCTGCGCAGCGGCGACTTGGTTCTGGGCCTCTATGACCTCGCGGCGGGCTATGAGCCGCACAGACCTTTGGTGGCTGTGGACGAGGTCGAGGTGCGGCGCGGCCAGTGCGTCGCGCTGGTCGGGCCGAACGGATCAGGGAAGACGACATTGCTCCGCACCATACTGCGCCGCCTCCGCCCATTGGCGGGCCGGGTGCGCATCGGCGCCGCCGTGCGCATCGGTTACTTTGCGCAGGTGCAGGATCACCTTGTCCCCGGAAAGCCCGTGCTGGATACGCTGTTGGATGCCGGGATGGGGTCGATCGCTGAGACCCGCAGTTTCCTGGCACGCTATGGCTTCCGTGGCGATGATGTCTTCAAGGATGTCGGCGTCCTGTCCGGCGGCGAACGGTCCCGCTTGGCTATCGCGATCCTGTCGCTGTCCAAGGCCAACTTCCTGCTCCTGGACGAGCCGACGAACCACCTGGACATCCGTTCCCAAGAGGTGCTTCAGGACGTGCTGCAGGCGTTCAATGGCACGATCCTGATGGTGAGCCACGACCGGTATCTGATCCACAACGTGGCGACCCATGTGTGGGCTATTGCGGAGAACCAACTGCACGTGTTCAACGAGGGTTACGAAGCCTACGAGGCGTGGCACCGGCTGTGGCGTGATGCCCCAAGCAAGGCTCAGCAGAGAGTCAGCGCGGCGCGGGAACGACACGAAGCCGCGCGCCGTGCGCAGCGCGACCGCAAGCGGGCATTTGACAAGCAGCGGGAACGCCTTGAGGAGCTAGAGGCCACGATTCATGCTTTCGAAGCTGATCTGAAGGAATTGACGGCTGCGCTGGGCGCGGCGGGACGCAAGCAGGATATTTCACGTGTCTCGAAGTTGGGTAGTGAATACCGCAAGATCGAGTCGAAGTTGGATCAGCTTCTTGAGGAATGGGCTGAAGTTGCGGATACACCGATCGCGGAAGTGTGAGAGAGCCCAAGGGTAGCATGACGCAACATCGTGCAGGCACTGAGGAGGTCCAGTCGCAGCGGCGGGACGTCACGCCGTCTGCTGCCGCGCACTCTTGCGAGCAGCGGGATAATCAGGGCAGCGCTCCCTATCGCATCGGTCTGACCGGCAACATCGCCACGGGGAAGAGCACGGTCGGCCGGATGCTGGCCTCCCTGGGCGCCGAGCTGATCGATGCCGATAGGGTGGCCCACGCGGTCATCGCCCCTGCCGGCAGTGCCTACGCAGCCGTGATCGAGGCCTTCGGCCCCGATATCGTGGATGACGCCGGTGCGATAGATCGTCGCGCGTTGGGTCGAATTGTGTTTGCTGATCCGGAGGCGCTCAAGCGGTTGGAGGCGCTGGTCCATCCGGCGGTGATCGCTGAGGTGAACCGGCGGATTGCGCGGAGCACGGCCACCGCCGTGGTCGTCGAAGCGATCAAGCTTTTGGAGAGCGGGATGGCCGAAAGCTATGACGCCCTATGGGTGACGACATGCTCCGAAGAGACGCAGCTCGCGCGGCTGATGGAGACGCGCGGGCTGTCGAGAGAAGATGCGCTGGTCCGGATCCGCGCGCAGGCCCCGCAGGCTGAGAAGGCGCTCCGCGCCGACGTCGTGGTTGACACAGATGTGACGTTGGCGGCCACGCGTGCACAAGTTGAGGCCGCGTGGGCGGACCTTCAGCACCATCTCGACCGATAGCTGCGGCCCGATCCTCGGATACTACGCTGTCTGAATCACGGATTGGGAGGATTAGAGGATGGCACGGATGGAGAAAGTGACCCGGAGACACAGTCCGTGAAATCCTAGAATCTGTGTCAACCCGTGATTCTGACAACCACAGGAGGATAATGCCAACAGACGCGAGCAATCTGCGGTAAGGGGATAGCACCGGCAAGATTATCGCGCCGCCTTTGGAGCCCACCAGTGCCTGGGAAACGGCTTCCAGGAAGTTATCTGCCAACGCGCACTGGCCTACGAAATGCTCCGGGCCGCGCTGCCTCAAGTACATCATCGTCCACGAAATGGTTCATCTCCTGGGACGTCGCCACAATGACACCTTCGTCGCCCATATGGACAAGTTCCTTCCCCCGTGGCGTCTCCTGCGCGACCAACTGAACCAGGCCCCCTCGCCCACGCCACCTGGCAAAATACGTCCAATCGCGTGGACAATGGATATTGGAGCGCCGTCGCGCCGTCCTTCTCTGTCTGCCCATCCGGTTGCTCCATTTCCCTACCCACGGTGGTGCTAACTCTCACTCAACTTGGGAGGTGCACACCGATTCTCTGCACTGATACCTGTTGCTTGCCTATGCTCAACGGTGGATCTTGGTGCCCTTTTGTATCACTTGACAAGAGGTATACTTGCGTGAGTGGAACCGTCGTCTTGGTTCACCTGATTCTCGCTCTGTCTGAAGTCGAGTCTTTCGCACTGAGGTTCTTTCTACAGGAGGGAAATCGTATGGCAATGCCGTTGAAGATAGGGTTGATTGGTACTGGTGGCATCGCGCAGACTCATATGCGCGCACTCGCCAAGACGGACGAGATCGAGGTCGTCGCGGTGTGCGACATCGTCGAGGAAAAGGCGCTCAGGACCGCCGAGAAGTTCGGCGTCCCGAACGTTTTCGTGGATTACCACGATATTCTCGAGATGGATGAGATCGAGGCCGTCAGCATCTGCACTTGGAACCAGGCTCACTGCGCCCCGACGGTGGACGCGCTCCATGCCGGCAAGCATGTGTTGGTTGAGAAGCCGATGGCTGCCACCCTCGTGGACGCCACCGCGATGACGAAGGCGGTCCATGAGACTGGCTTGGTCCTGATGGTCGGTGTCCAGCCTCGCTTCGGTGCTGCACGGAAGACCGCGAAAGCCATCGTCGACGCGGGGACGCTCGGCGATATCTACTACGCGGAAGCCGTGGCCTGCCGTCGCTGTGGCATCCCGGGCGGCAGCTTCATCCGCAAGGACACTGCCGGCATCGGCACGGTGGCCGATATCGGTGTTTACGCGCTGGATGAAGTGTTGCACTTGATGGG
>JAGHDT010000181.1 GCA_021159805.1 Anaerolineae bacterium | reverse complement strand
GACGCGAAGCGGGCGATCGCCTGGCTCAAGGTCAATGCCGCTCACATGGGTGTGAACCCGGATAGGATTGTGGTGTCCGGGGGCTCTGCAGGGGGGCATCTGGCGCTCATGGCTGCCTACACGCCGAACAGCCCTGACTTCGATCCGGAGGATGTCCGTGCCGTCGATACAACCGTCCGTGGCGTGTTTGTATACTACCCGGTGCCCGATCTCCGCACACTGAAGGACGCCTGGTCCGAGCAGTCGATGCATCCACTGGCGCACGCGCTGGGGCGGTCGCTGGGCTACTTCTCCAAAGAAGGCTATCTGCGCTGGACAGCACTCGCTGAGCGACTGTTTGGGGGGCCTCTTGACGAGATCGGGGACTTGCTTCTGGCCTACTCCCCGGTGGCCCACGTGGGAGGCCACTGTCCCCCCACCTTGATTCTCCAGGGGCAGCACGATCACGTTGTCCCCTTAGCCGACGTACGTGCGCTTACCCAGTCACTGGTGGCGGCGGGTCGCCAGGTTGTCTTGGTGGAGCTGCCGCAGGTGGAGCACGCCTTTGATATGTTCGCGCTACAGGTTTCCCCTCCCGCTCAGTCGGCACTCTACGATGTGGAGCGCTTCTTGGCTTTGATGGTGTGAGCCACGGTCCAATGATCACAGGAGGCACTACTATGGGTACGTCCGATATTCCGGTACGCGTTGCCCTTATCGGCACGGCGCGGCGCTCAAGTTATCTGTACGGTCCTATCCTGGCCGGGCTGTCCGGCGAAGTGGAACTCGTCTCCGTGTGGGGACGCAGCGAGGACTCGGCCCAGAGCTTGGGTGAGGGGCTTGGGGTGCCCTGGTTCACGGATCTGGATCAGCTCATCCGAGAGACGTCCCCGGCGATCGGCATCGTATCGGTGGCCTACAGCGCAAACGGCGTCGTGGGGCTTATGGCGGTAGAGCATGGTCTGAATGTGCTGCTGGAGACGCCTATTGCTGATGATCTAGCTGAAGCCGACGCGATCATCAGGACCGCCAATGTGCAGGGGGTGAAGATCGAAGTCTCGGAGCAGTTTCACCGGCGGCCTCTGGAGCAGCTGAAGCTCAAACTCATCGCCGCCGGACTCTTCGGAAAGGTCCACGTGTCCTTCAATGATTTTGCCGGGCACGGGTACCACGGCATCAGCGTGATGCGCAGCTATCTGGGATTCGATGCGCGCCCCATCCGCGTCACTGGCGCGGTCAAGGAGTATGATCTGACGCCTCACTGGTCGATCATCACGGGTGCCTCCGGCCCACGTCGTGAGACGCAGGAACACGGCATGATCGAGTTCGCCGGTGGCCAACTTGGCATCTTCCATTGGACCAGTGTAGGCTATGATTCTGCGCTGCGGTGGTGGCGCAGCAGTCGGTTCATGGCTGAGAAAGGCATGGGCATCACCGTCGGCGTGGGGCTCGATGTGGAGGAGCGTCTGTCGACACTGGCCCCGGGCGGACAGGCGCCACTGTTTATCACGGTGGAGCGGCGCTGGGAGCGCTGTGATGGTGGGGCGCTGGTGGCGATGGTCGCGCACACGGGCGATCTTGATCTCCCTGTTGTCACCTGGGAGAATCCGTTCAGGCCCGAGGCAATCGGCCGCAGTCTACAGTGGCATGATGACGAGATCGGCGTAGCCGGCTGTCTGATGAGTCTGGTGACCGCGGTGCGCGATGGGTCTGAGCCTACCTATGGAGCTAATCAGGCGCGTCTGGACCAAGAGCTGATCCTGGCGATACGCCAGTCGGCTGCGCAGGGCGGGCAGCCAATTGAGCTGCCGATTTCGCAGGGGTAGGCCGATCTCCCATCTTGCCACCGCGGAAGACGTGGCGTCGCCACGTCTGTACGATACGTGATCGCATCGTGTAGAGACGACCCGGTGGGTCGTCTTCTGCCGCGGTTTGTCAGCTGCAACCGCCGCACGTCGCCACTGCGGAAGACGCCGCAGAAGACGCGCCACCGGCACGTCTGTACGAGGCTCTTGTTGACGTGCTACGTCCTGCAGCCGGCCCGCATTTGGGCTTATTTGACGGGGTATCTATAATAGCTTTGATATGATCAGGGAGGTCAAGACTATGGAGTATCGCAAACTCGGACGAAGTGATCTTGAGGTGAGTGCGATTTGTATGGGCTGCTGGGCACTTGCCGGCGGCACGGTGTGGGGGGATCAGGACGAGCAGGCCGCCATTGGCGCATTAAGGACGGCAGTGGACGTCGGCGTGAACTTCTTCGACACGGCCGAAGGGTATGGGGCTGGCGCCTCGGAAGCGATCTTGGGCCGCGCCTTCAAGGGTATGCGCGACAAGGCGATCATTGCGACCAAGGTTTCGCCCAACAACATGCATCCTGCTGACCTGCGGGCCGCCTGTGAGCGCAGTCTGTCATACTTGCAGACGGATTACATCGACGTGTACTACCTGCATTGGCCCAACTGGGATATCCCTTTTGAGGAGACGATGGGCGAGATGCTGAAGCTGAAGGAAGAGGGCAAGATCCGCGCGGTGGGATGCTCCAACTTCGGTGTCAAGGACCTTGGCGCTATGCTGGAGATCAGCCACGTTGATGTCAACCAGCTGGCCTACAATCTCCTCTTCCGCCCGATCGAGTATGAGATTGTGCCCGCTTGTCTGGCGAGCGATGTCAGCGTGGCGACGTACAGCCCTATGCTGCATGGTATCTTGACCGGCAAGTTCGCAACCCTCGACGACATCCCGGATGAGCGCGCGCGCACGCGCCACTTCTCATCGGCGCGCCGTCCGATGACACGGCACGGCGGCCCCGGCGCTGAGCAGGAGACGGCCCAGGCGATGACGCGCATCCGTGAGATCTGTGATGAGGCCGGTCTGCCGATGGCACAGGTTTCCCTGGCCTGGCTGCTCAGACGGCCCGCGGTTGCGACGGTGATCGCTGGGGCGCGTAGCCCGGAACAGATCAAGTCCAACGCAGCTGCTGCAGCCCTGGAGCTGACTGATGATATGGTAACGGCGCTCAACGAGGCGACGGAGCCTCTGCGGGTGGCCTTCGGTACCAATGCCGACATGTGGGACACTGGAGAGAATTGCCGGATCCGCTAGGCCTGCGTGGGCATGAGGGAGCGTGACGATGGATAAGGATGGTGTTGGTGGCCGCACGATGCGCGCAGCCGGCTTCTTCGGCCTGCGCGATGTCAGGCTGGTTGACGTACCGCATCCAGGCCCTCCGGCGCCCGGCGAGGTCCTGGTCAGGGTCGCGGCTGTGGGTATCTGTGGATCGGATCATCACTACTACAATGAAGGCGCGATCGGTGGGGCGATTGTTGATGAGGGGATGATCATGGGGCACGAGTTCTCGGGCTGGATCGCCGAGATCGGCTCCGGCGTGGAGCGTCTTCGGGTTGGTCAGCTGGTCGCTGTTGAGCCGGCGATCTCTTGCGGCACCTGCGAATTCTGCCGGAAGGGACATCCCAACATCTGCCCCAATGTCTTGTTCTGTGGTTCTCCAAACCATGTGGGGGCGATGGCCGACTACATCCGTATACCCGCCGAGAACTGCTTCCCGCTGCCCGAAGATATGACGCCGGCTGAGGGTGCTATGCTGGAACCCTTGGGGGTAGCGATCCATAGCGTGGACCTGGCGCACCTGAAAGTGGGTGAGACGGTGGCGGTGTTGGGGGCGGGGCCCATCGGCCTGTTTACGGCAGCAGTGGCGCGGCTGGCCGGCGCGGGTACCGTCTATATGACCGAGCCTGTGGCCTACAGACGTGACTTTGCACTTGAGTATGCAGCTGACGCCGTGTTCGATCCATCCGCGGAAGATGCATCTGCGGAAGATGTTGTCGATGCGATTCTACAGGCGACTGCCGGTCGCGGCGTTGATGTGGCTTTTGAGGCTGCCGGTGCCTCAGAGACGCCGGACCAGGCTGCCCGAGTCACCACGCCCGGCGGTAGGGTCATCGTCGTCGGAATCCCCAATGACAACACGATGACGATGACGGCCAGCGTCGTGCGCCGCAAGGGGTTAACCATCAAAGTCGTCCGCCGGATGAAGCACACGTACCCGCGCGCGATTGAGTTGGTTCACAGCGGTGCCGTGGACGTTGCCCGGTTGGTGACCCACGTCTTCCCTCTGGATACAATTTCGCGCGCCTTCGAGGTCGTCAATGGGTACAATGACGGTGTTCTGCGAGCGGTGATTCAAGTGAGCGAGTGAGCGGGGGAAGAATGGGAGAATGGGAGAATGCAGAATCTAAGAATCCAGAAGTGGAAGAACGGTAGAATTCCGGTCTGCCTTGCGTTTCGTCGTGTGGTATTGGCCATTTGTCGATTTGCCATTCGCTGATTCGCTGATTCGCTGATTCTCTCATTC
>JAGHDT010000329.1 GCA_021159805.1 Anaerolineae bacterium | reverse complement strand
GATCACGCAACTGGGCCGCAAGCGCACGAGCTTCGGCAAAGGACCTATCGACCCAATATCTGACGACGACGTGCTTGCCGTCCATCTCAACCGATTCTCGCCACAACCGCTCTGCCTCATGCCCGGTGAGTTCGCCCTGAGCCTTACGCAACTCTCGCCGGCTCTCCTTGGCTTCTTCTCCAAGCCGTTCAATAGCTTCCACCAGCTCCGCAGGCGCCACAGAGAGAGCCCGACTGGCACTCTGCAGAATCCGGAGCGTCTGCTGATAGTCGGTCAAAGCGCGCTGCCCACAGAGAAAGTGTACGCGAACTCCACCTTTGTAGGTCTCAACACCGGTGACCTTCACCAATCCAATCTCACCGGCGGCGCTAACGTGGGTTCCGCCGCAGGCACAGGCATCGAAGGACTCGACCCAGATGACACGGACATCGCCCGTCACAGCAGGTGGCTTCCTCAGAGGAAGATCAGCGACATCTTCAGGCGCCACGATCTCCATCGTGAACGAACGATTCTGCCAGATCACCTCGTTGACCCGCTGTACAACGCGGAAAACTGCCCCCCAGGCCAGGTTTTCCAAATCGAGATCTATCGTGCTGGACTTTCGACCAAGGTGGAAGCCAATCGTATGCCCACCCAGGAGATCCTCAAAGGCAGCCGAGAGCAGGTGCTGTCCAGAGTGCTGCTGCATATGGTCGAACCGGCGATCCCAGTCAATCTCACCAAACACCTCCGGCACGTCTGCAGGAAGAGGTCTTTCAAGAAAATGCCAGATCGTGCCGTCTTCTGCCTCCTGTACGTCAACCACGGGAATACTGTCCAATGTCCCGGTATCGTGAGGCTGTCCTCCGGACGTGGGGTAGAACGCAGTCTGATCCAGGCAGGCAGCGGGCCTACTCACACCATCCTCGCCGGTCATCTGCTGCTGCGCGACCACACGAGCAGTGAAAGTTCGGCAGGTAGCATCAGTGTAGTACAGCCGATGCGTCATCGTTCTACCTCTCCGCGATCCTTGACACTCAGTGGTAACGTCCGCGGGATAGCGAAGGTGAAAGACGCCCCTGGCTCGACCTCCTTCTGCAGCCAAATACGCCCACCGTGGGCCTCAACCGCCAGCTTACAGAACCGCAGCCCGATGCCGGCACCCCTCGTGTTGCGGGACCCACCACGAACGAAAAGCTCAAAAACATGATCACGAAGCTCCGGCGAAATGCCGTAGCCGTTGTCGATGACAGAGAACAACATATTGTCGTTGCTCACGGAGACGTCGATCCTGATCTCACCACCATCCCGGTTGTATTTCACCGCGTTGGAGAGCAGGTTCACCATCACACGTCGCAGCAAGTTTGCATCCCCATTTAGCGTCGTGATCTCTGGAGCCAAATGCACAGACAGCTTCTGCTTGCGACGCCTCACCGAGGAGATCACCGTCTCGACCGCCTCGTCTACCAGTGCCTTGACGTCGATCGCCACAATCGACAGGTCACGTTCATCAGCATCGAATCTTGCCGAATCCAGCATATCGCTGATCATCTGCTCCATCCTGCTAACCATCCGCAGACCGATGCCCAGGATCTGCTCAACCGGCATCGTCTCATCGCGCTCGAGCCACGCGGCGAGCACCAACTCCATACTGTTCTGAATGCCGCCCAAAGGCGTCATCAGATCGTGAACCACCATCTGCATCAGTTCCTGCCACGCCCGCGCCTGGTCAACCTGGTATGAGATATCGTGTCCGATCCACAGATAGCCTCCATCCGGCTGATAGTCCGGCAGATACAGGAGGCGGGCTTCCATAACCCGATCTAGTCCCGAAGACGAGAATTTCCACGCCACAACGCCGGTGTCTCGCGCCTTCCGGCTGAGTTCGCTAAACGCGGACACGGTCATACCCATCCGGGCCAGGTCAAACCCCGAGGGCTCTTCTTCACAGAGCCCCAGCAATGACTGCGCAGCCTGATTTGCCTCAAGCCAATGTCCATCATTCGACAGAACCACGATGGGGTCAAGATTGAGATCAAAGAGGCGCTGGTAGCGTGCCTCGACGTGTCTTGCACGTCTAGAGAGCTCAATATTGTCGATGATCGGAGCAGCCAGCAGTGCTATTGCTTCGACCAGGTCACCCACACTTTGCATATCGGTCTCAGGGGCTGGATTGATGAACTCAAGAACCCCACGCACCTCACCACGTACGATCATGGGGACAGCCAGGATCGACCGGGTATTGAAGCCGGTCCGCCGGTCAATGTGCGGGCAGAATCGAGCATCCGCGGTGACATCGGGGATCCAGAGTGGCTGAGCATGAGCAGCGACCCACCCCACAATCCCGGCGCCGGAGCCCAGGTGCAACCCCACGACCTGCTCCGCACAGCCGCCACTGGCAGCGAAAAACGTCACGGCTCCCCCCGCTTCAACACGGGCAATAGACACCGCTTCCGGGCTCCAATTCGCGCGAATCAGGTGCACAAGCTGCTGCAATACCTCGTGTCCGGCGTCGCCCTCGCTGACGCTCCGGATCACTTTGAGTAGGAACTGCAGCTCTGGGCTCCTGTCAACCGTGCTCACCATCTACCTCCCCAAGTCGAAACTCACAACTTCCTTGCCGTGCAACCGCTCCAAGATCTTCTCTGTAACGAGATCCAGATGATCGGCATTGG
>JAGHDT010000625.1 GCA_021159805.1 Anaerolineae bacterium | reverse complement strand
CCCCCAATGTGGTGATCGAGGCTGTGAAGCGGGCTGAGGATGGCGATGACATCGTTATACGTCTCTATGAGGCGACCGGTGCCTCCGTGGACGCGGCTTTGAGTTTGAATTTTCCTGTCGCAGCGGCGTCTGAGGCCGACTTGATGGAAAATGTGCTTGAGGTGCTGGACGTCGTCGAGGGCGCCGTCCGCCTGAGCTTCACCCCGTTCGAGATCAAAACCCTGCGGCTAGAGCTGGGTGCTTGATCTCTTTGCAGCTTCCAGATGGAGCGCTATCCTGTGGTGCCCTGGCTGGTTGTGTCGTCGCGCAGGACACGCCGGAGGATGTGGTGCAGAGTGCGCAGAGCTACAACGTGAAGTTTCTGCGGGGGGTGCGGGAGGAGTAGCCATCTCTGTTCCGTTGCAGTAATTTGCCACAAATGGCAAATTACTGCAACGGTTTCTCTGCCGTAGATTGAGCTGCCCTGTTCGAATTGGGATAAGACGCACGTATATTCTCCTCGTTTGCCCTCTCGCTACCTCCGCGCTAGAATCCTCCCATGCGATTGACGAAAGAAGAACAAGCGTGGCTGGACGGCGGGGACGGGCCGGCGACGCGGCGCGCGATGGAGATCGTGGTCGCGTTGGCATCCATCTACGGCGCCGAACGTCTGATCCCTGTCGAGAGCGTGCAGATCTCGGGCGTCTCATTCCGCAATATCGGAGACGCCGGGCTGGACTTCCTCCGTCGTTGGGCGGATGAGGGGGCGCGCGTGCGCGTGCCCACGATGCTTAACCCGACGGCGATGGATATGGTGGACTGGCGATGCCAGGGCTTCGATCCCGACTTCGCGGCAAAGCAGCAGCAGGTGATCGATGCTTTCGCGCGTATGGGTGTCGGCGAGGGTACGCCGGTGCCGACCTGTACGCCTTACTTGATCGGCAACCGTCCTGCCGTCGGCGCGCACGTGGCCTGGGCGGAGTCTTCGGCGGTCTCCTTCGTCAACAGCGTCTTGGGCGCCCGTACCAATCGCGAGGGCGGCCCCGGTGCCATCGCCGCCGCGATCGTTGGGCGCACCGGCGCTTACGGTCTGCACCTGGATGCCAACCGCCGTGCGACCGTGCGCGTCGAGGTTCGTGTGCAGCCGGAGACGATCTCCGACTACAGTGCACTGGGCGCTCTGGTGGGGCAGCAGACTCGCAAAGCTGTTCCCTACTTCCAGGGCCTTGCTCTGGATGCGGCTGACCCGCTGCGCGAGGAGAAGCTCAAGACACTCGGGGCGGCTATGGCGGCAACCGGTGCCGTAGCTTTGTATCACGTTGAGGGCGTGACGCCGGAGGCGGCTTTCTCAATACCGACGCCGCAGGTGTCGGTATTGAGAAAGGTGACCATCGATGATCTGCGATCGGGTTATGCTTTGCTCAGCGATGACGTCGACGCCATCGACCTGGTGTGGCTCGGCTGCCCGCACGCCTCCTTGGCTGAGATCTCCCGCGTCGCAGACCTGGTCCGTGGGCAGACGTTGCGATTGCCCTTGTGGGTGACCTGCGCACGCCCGGTGCGTGCTGTGGCGGTGGAACAAGGTCTGATTGACGTGATCGAGGCTGCGGGCGGCAAAGTCTTCGCCGACGCCTGCGTGGCTATCGCCCCGGTCCGTGATCTGGGCTTCACCGCCGTTGCTACCGCTTCCGCCAAGGGCGCCTATTACCTCCGCAACCTGGCGAAGGTGGACGCGAAGTTTGGGACGGTGGGGGAATGTGTGAGGGCTGCGATTGAGGGGAAGTGGCGATGAGTCACGATTCACCATTCACCATTCACGATTCAGGTGTGCTCCTGCGGGTTGATTTTGGATGATGAGACCGGTTTCTACAGATCTGTTGAATCGTGAATCGTCAATCGTGAGTTCTTAGGATCCGCGAGACTAACTATGAATACCGTATCTCGATCGTCATTCACCGCCCGCATCATCAAATCCGGCTGCGCGGACGCCCTGGCGCTCGTCTCACCTGAGCCCATCGGCTTCTTAGGGGGCGTAGACGGCAAGACGGGCAACGTGACCGAGCGTGGGCATCCCCTGGAAGGCGCCAATGTGGCCGGGAAGGTGCTCGTTTTCCCGACGGGGAAGGGCAGTACGGTGGGCTCCTACGTGTTGTATGAGTTGGCGGCGAACGGGCTGGCGCCGGCTGCGATCATCAACGAAGAGAGTGAGCCGATCGTGGCCGTCGGGGCGATCATCAGTAATATCCCGATGGTGGATCAGGTTCCGATTGACGGCATCGAGACCGGCGACCGCGTGCGGATCGAGGGCGCGACGGTCACTGTCTGGTCCAGCTCGGGGTAGGCGAGCTGCTCGCCTACCCCGAGCTTTGAGCTGCGGAAGGGCAAAGGCGGCCAGACTTGCTGCGGCGCAGTAGTCCGAAGTAGTCATCGTGTTCGGTGGTGCGGACCACGCGGGACGAGAGGGCCGCGCGCAGAGGGGTGAACACGACGGTTCGCCGCTACGCGGATGGCAGAGTGCCGGATGCGCGATTCTGTTCGGGCCTCGACACAGTCGAGGCGGACACGGGGCCCCAGCGGATGGTGGACTGACTTCGGGCTAGATGTCGGGTTCGACTAGGCACGCGCACCCACCACGCAGGACGAAGATGCAGGGCGCGCGAGGGCGAACACGACAGCTTGTCCCCGCAGGGGAGTTCGCCGCTACGCGGATGGCAGGATGCTATGGCGGTGTTCTCTGTGCGAAGGTCAGGGCCTGTGCCTCTTCGTGAGCTAGGTCATAGAGCAGGCTCGGGAAGCGCCCGTGGAGCGGAGAGATCCGTGCGCCGAGGCGGATCACCCACCATAGCAGCCAGGCGAAAGGTCGCCCGATACCGCTGATGGCGACGGCCCGGTGGAGTTCGTTTAGCCCGCCGTCATCCCAGCCGCCCAACAAGGCGGTGAAGAAAGCGTAGAGCAACAAAGCTGGCAGGATCAAGCCGAGGCTCAGTAGGGCGCTCTCCTGCCATATGGGGGGCACCCAGATGAGGCCGATGAGCTGCAGCAGTTCATAGATGGCCAGCGCTGAGACGGCCGGAGTCAAGAGCGTCTGCCAGACGTAGATGCGAGAGTGTACCAGATGGCGGCTTGATAGGATGCGTCCCAGGACGATTCTTACGATCAGCGCGATCATGTAAGCTGCCGGGAGTCCGGCGATACCCCACAGGCGCATGAGCACGAGTGCGCTGCCTAGGCGGAGGCTTTGTTCGATCAGGGCCAACAGCGTCGTCAGTCCCGGCCTGCCTGCTGCCTCCAGCATCCGGTCCGGGAGCCAGGCCGCCCAACGCAATGCGCCCCAGGCCGCCATTGGGATCAGCCACGCGGTTACCGTCCCTGAGCTGGCCCAGGGGATCAGATGTAGGGTGCTGTTCCCGAGCGCACTGATCGCAGCAAATAGAAAGAAGCTGAACCAGGCACCATATCGAATAGCCTGGCTGACATAGTGGCGCAGCAGTGTTTTGTATCCCATTGGGATCGCTTCACACAGCGCCGGCATCAGGTCCTGATAGAGCCCTGTCAATAGGATCTCAAAGGCGGTGAGCACCCAGATCAGTCCCGACCACGCTCTGAGGTCCATGCCCTGCGGCGCCAGCGGACTGCTGAGGAAGAGAAGCTGAACTACGGCACCGATGGCCGGCATAGCTGCGCCCAGGGACCAGGGGATACCGAATGCCAGGACCTCGGCTGAGATCTGTCTGTCAAAGGTAGGGAGGAAGAGCGCACTCAGCGCTTGCCCGTCACGCCGGTGCAATCTCGCCCCTAGTAGGAATGTAAGGCTTCTCCCGAGTAAGATGCCGGCGGCCAGCCCTATAGCGCCGGCGACACCGGCGCCAATTCCGTAGCTGGTTTCGCCCCACGAAGTCAATGCGAGGATGAGTCCTATCTGGAGCAGAGGTATGATCAGCTGGTTGAAGAGGTTCAGGATCTGCTCGTAGTCGAATCTCTGGCGAGCCCGGAAGGCGATATTGAAGGCGGACAGGAATCCCGGGAACTGAAGTATGGCGCGGGCCAGTAGGTAGTAGGTGAAATGTGCGAGCCCCACTGACGGCAGAGCGAAGGCAGTGAGGATGCCGACCAGAGCGAGCTGCGCCGCGCCACTGAGGAATTGCCACCAGATGTAGAACTGTATGTAGCGGGGAGCACGCTCGGGTTGGTGTATATGGGTCACTGCGAAGTGCCGTACTGCGGCTGTGCCTGTCCCCGCATCCACCAGAATCCAGAAAGCCAGCGTCCAGCGGACCACTGTTGTCCACAGATCATAGCCCTGCGCGTCTGAGATCAGGATACCGGGCAAGAAGAAGAGTTCGTAGGCGAGTGTGGGAATGACAAGCAGCAAGCTCAGGGGGAGATAGGCCAGAAAGCCGGCCAAAGGACGGTGGAACCCGGCCTGCTGCCATGCCTGGTCCACGGCTGAGCGATCTGCGGGCCTCGTGAGACGGTGCCAGGGTTCGGCGGTGTTCGGATCCAGGAACAAGCGGCGCCGGACAGCGTAGGTGATGACAGCCGCTCCCAATAAGATCCCCAGACCTGCCCCGGCGATGGCCCACCGGTCAGTTCTCTGAGGTGTGGGAGAGTCTGGATAGTCCACGAAGGAGAGGGGGCGGCTGGTGCCCGCGGCATCGACGACGAGACGATAGATCAGGTAGTTGAAGTAGGCCCAATCGGGCCATTCCGCGTTGGCGGGATGGGTGGCCCATCCCCCGACGATGAGGGCTTGGGTTTGGTCACGTCCGCGCACTCGCTGGATAACGCCTGAGGTCCCCGCGCCGCCCTCCGCGCCGGAGGTAGTGACGACTGGCTGCAGAAGGTTGGGGTTGGTGATCAAGGTGCGCGCCCGGATCTCGGGCGCTGAGGACCAGGTTATGGCTCGCGCCAGTGGATCATCGCCCTCGGCTTGTGCGACCGGTGCGGCGGTCGCTGCCTGATCCATGCCGAACGTGCTGAACCCCAGCAGGAGTCGCAGGTCGTTGATGTCCTGTGGGAAGAGCGGGCCGCAGAAGAGCACCAGCCCCATCCGCTCTTGCTGGATCTCGCCGCTGAAGGCCTGGAGGGTCTCACGCAGCGGGGCATTGTTGATGACGATGACCTGCGCGAGGTCGGGCTGGTCCACGCGCACGAGGTACGGCCGGGCCAAGTCGATGGCCTGGGCAATTGCGTCCTCGGGGCCGATGTAGTAGACGCCTACCGTATCTCCGGCGGTCTGTGCCGAAACGCGACGGCTGCCGGTGAAGAGCGCAATCACGAGCATCGCGGCGGCAATCGCAGCGATGATGGCCTGAGTGCGGCGCAACCTGCGTGGCCTGGTTGGGTTCATGGTGCTGGACCAGAGCAAGACCCCATCAGACCGTGGGGCTCTGATAGGATATGTTGGCCAAGGATCATGCGAACCCAAGGGGTTCGCTGGTGCTGCAGTGCGGATACTGTGGCCACAAGATTCCTCCCCGGCGTGCACGGGCGTGTTTCAGAATGGGGGCAAGTGCCCAGAAAGGCCTCACCGGCAGACCATCGGAGTGCCGCCGGGCTATTTTCGAAAATAGCCCGGCGGCACTCCGATGGTCTGCCGGTGAGGCCTTTCTGG
>JAGHDT010000368.1 GCA_021159805.1 Anaerolineae bacterium | reverse complement strand
CTGTGGCAGAGTGCTATCTGGGTTGGGTCTTGGTCGCTGCGACCGACCAAGGTATCTGCCGAATCGACTTTGATGATTCCGTCGATGCCCTGCAGTCGCGGCTGGCAGCGAGCTTTCCCCAGGCCAGGTTCCTTGGCGATGTGCCCGAGTTCGCAGCCACAATCACTCAGGTGCTCTCGTTCCTGGAGCGCCCGGAGCAAGGGCTGGAGCTGCCGCTGGATGTGCAGGGAACGGCGTTTCAGCGCCGGGTGTGGGCTGCGCTGCAAGAACTCCCAGCAGGTTCCACGGCGAGCTACTCGGATGTGGCTTCACGAATCGGCAAGCCGAAGGCGGCCCGTGCGGTGGCCCGTGCATGCGCCGCCAACCGGATTGCAGTGGCAATCCCCTGCCACCGCGTCGTCCGCAGCGATGGCGCCTTGGGCGGCTATCGCTGGGGTCTGGAGCGCAAGCGCGCACTCCTCGACCGCGAATTAGAACCCGGCTTGAGGTGAGCCCGCGGATACAAGCTGCGATCATAGCGCACGCAGTACAGAGCGATAGACTTTTTTCGCCAACCGAAGCGCATGCTCAATGACGATCCGGCGGACGTGTCTATCCGCAATGTCCTGTATCCCGCCAGGCCGTCTATTTCACAGACCTGGTTCAGGTCCGGTCGGTATGGTGAAGATGGTCAGCGGCGTTGTGCTCGAGTCTGGGTCCTCTTGCCTCGCGGGGGAGAGTGTATAGATCGGGAGCGTCTGCTGCCTTCGGAATACTGAGATTGGCGTGAAGTGGTGCTGAGCCGCGAAATCGCGCAGGGGTGACCCAATCCTACGCACACAGGCAGCTGGAACTATGACATTTGAGCTGAAGAGCTTGTACACGATTCCCGATTGGGTAGTAGTTACCGTACATTGAGGGTTCTCCGGCGAGCATCCTGATTTAGGTTGGACGCCTTCGTGGCTGCGGTAGACCTGGGCGCAGATATCTTCGAGTAACATGTTCGAGGGACCAAAGACGGCGTTCCGATCGCCCTGCACGATGCGACGTTTGAGCGCACAGCAAATCGCCCAGGAGCACCGGGTGACTATTCTCTGTCCGAGGCCAAGCAGTCTGAGGCTTCCTACTGGCACGGCCGCCACGATGATGGCGCGAAGCTCTCCGTCCCGGCACTGCCAGGTGCGAGAATCCTCACACTTGAGGAGATTTCAAGCGCTGAACTCGTTCGAGAGATCGATATCGAGATCTGTGTGACCGAGCGGCAGGGCCGGATGGACATCGAAGCGCTTGAGCGCCAGGGGACTTCTGGCTGCAGCTATGTGTAGCCGCTGCAGCGCGATGTCACGCGAGGGCTCTGTATGGCAGCGAGTGAGAGGGGCTCGGTCGGAACATGTTCTATGCCAATACGGACGAGGACAACCGGATGTACATTGATCTGGGCATACAGGGGATTCTGACGGACTGGCGTGATGTTCTGATCGCAACGCTACAGGCGATGAAGCGCCGCTGATTTCAGGGTGAGACGAAGCGCCCGGCTCGAGTCTCTTTGTATGGCGGAGACTGGACCTGATCTTGGGTAGCTATGCGGTTTCAAAGCGAGGTGTTCAATGCTCTCGATTACGACGGACTATGTGCATGATACCGGATGCCCGGAGCCCTATCTGCGGGATATCGCCGATGCGGGATTCACCCATGTGCATTGGTGTCATCACTGGAATACTGACTTCCTCTACTCGGATTCTGAGATCGACCAAATCTCGGTCTGGCTGGCGACATATGGACTCCGTGTCCTGGACATCCACGCAAGCCACGGTCGCGAGAAGGCGTGGGCTTCGCCTTACGAGTATGCTCGGCTGGCCGGGATCGAATTGGTCAAGAACCGCATTGCGATGGCGGCAGCCCTTGACAGCAACGTCATCATCCTCCATCTCCCGCCCGCCATCGAACCAGGTATGGAGATTGCTGTTGCCGCCGGTTCGGCATGCGCAGATGATTCTCGGTCGGGTGCGCGTTCGGCTACGAAGTCCGCCGATCCCTGGCTGATGCAGGTATGCCGGTCACTGGATGCTTTGGCGCCCTTTGCGCGCGAGCTCGGTGTCAGGATTGCACTGGAGAATATGGGGTATGATGACTTTACGCGCCTTCGTCAGCTCTTCTCCCTGTATGGGTCGGAGTTCCTCGGGCTCTGCTACGATGCAGGTCACGGTAACCTCGATGGCCAGGGGCTCACGCATCTGGAGCATCTCAAGGGCCGGCTGATCTCCGTGCATCTTCACGACAACGACGGGAGCGGCGATCAGCACAAGCCGGTCTTTTCGGGCACGATAGATTGGGGCCGGTTGGCTCGGATCATAGCTGCGTCGGCTTACAAGAAGTGCGTGAGCATGGAGGTCTCGATCCACAGCTCGGGGTTTGAGGATGAACGGGCGTTTCTGGAGCACGTCTATGAGACGGGGATGAAGCTATCCGGGATGGTTGAGGCAGCTCCGTCCCACAGGTAATCCAGTGTATCCGCCATCCGCGTTGCGTCTCGCTTGTTGCGGTTGCTGCTCCGTTTGGTGAGCAGCTTCCGGGGAGATAGAACGTAGTCACGTGTGACGTCTCTCGTTCAGCGCAGGTTTGGCTGAGCTGGTGTCTGCTGCGCCTGCGTCGACGTTTCATTGAGGAAGAAAGGAGATGGTTGTGATGGAGCCAGAGAGGACTGGACAGAAAATGATGGAGGACCGTGACGACCTCACGGGTGAGCACGATGGGGGTGATGCCGGACAGGCGGCATTCGCCCTACTGTTCTGTGTTGTGTGGGTGGCGGATTCGTTCTTCCTGCACTTGACGACTCAGCTGACCTTGCGGGTGCCCTCGTGGGTGAGGGGACCATTTGCCATCCTACTGCTGGGTCTATCGATCACCTGTGCTTGGTCTGGCTTGATGATCGTCTTCGGCGAGGTCCGGGAGACGCCCGTGGTGATCCGCAGCGGGATCTTCGGCGTGGTCCGGCACCCTGTGTACCTCAGTGAGGTGTTGCTGTACGCAGCGCTCTCCCTGTTCACGATGTCACTTGCCTCTTGTGTGGTTGGGTTGGCAGCATCCTTGTTCCTCTACTATCTGTCGCGCTACGAAGAGAAGCTGCTGCTCAAACGATTCGGCGAGGAGTACCGGGCCTATATGCGGGAGGTCGGTATGTGGTTTCCACGGCGTCGACTGTGACGGACCCGGCTGGGCGAATCCCAGGGTTCGCAGAGGCCCCGCCCGTCGTCCAGGAAGACCTGTGAGCTTTTCGTGCTGTTGAGCTCGCTCTGCTCCAGAGAGAAAGGCTCACAGGTCTGTCTTGGAAACGATGATGTTTTCGTTCTGGGTGTTGTACGTAAGCGAATGCGATGTTCACTTGGTAGGGGTCAGGTTCCTGGTCGTGGGGACACAGTGTTCAGTCCGATGACCTCATGACCACGTCTCCATCACAGTCCGTGTGGTATCGAGCGTTGGAGTCACTCAGGAGAGGGTGGGTATGTCAGAAGGCTGTGAGAAATCTGGGGAATGGCGGCGGGTTGCCGCAAGAGAGGCGCATGAGGCGACGTTGCGCGAGGCGCGTGAGCGCTGGCAGATCGAGGATCACCCTGCGAATTACCGTTGGACGCACGTGCAGGTCGTGGTTCGTCTGGCGCTCCGGCTAGCCGAGTTGACCGGCGCGGATCGTGACGTGGTCGAGGCGGCTGCGTGGCTCCACGATTGCGCCAAGAAGGGCAAAGATGATGATCACGGGCAGGCGGGAAGCGTCAAAGCCGGGGAGATCCTGCGAACGACGGACTTCCCCGAGGACAAAGTTGAGGCTGTCGCCGATGCGATCTCCAAGCACGTAGGTCTGTGGGTGGAAGAACCGGTTGAACCCTTGGAGGCAGCCGTACTGTGGGACGCGGACAAGCTCTCGAAGTTGGGGGTGGCCTCGGCGATGCAGGACATCGGCTATTGGGTGCTGGCCCGGCGTGGCCCATTGGACGCTCTGCCCGCCGCGATGGCTGCGCAGGAGTGGCGGGAGAAGGCGGTGGCGAGTTTTCATACGGAGCCGGCCCGAATTGCCGGCCGGAAGAGGCTGGCTGCACAGCAGGTATTCTGGCAGCGGGTTGAGATTGAGCTGCGCGGCGATGACCTTGCCGTCTGAATGATCTTTGGAGGGGACTGTCCATGGCGATACCACTGCTCTTTGGCCCGTACGGTGTTCCGACGTCAGACGGCGTCGATCAGTTTGCCACCTATGGTGCAAACGCAGTCTGGTTTCATGGCTTCAACTCCCAGGCTTTTGAGGCCTGCGAGGCGAGCCACATCGCGGCGTGCGTTGAGTTTAGGACTTTCCGAGCTGACTTCAGCAAGCACCCCGAGTTGATGCCTACTGGCGTTGATGGCCTGCCTATTCGCTATGAGAGGCTGGTGCAGGGTGTCTGCCTTTCTCAGCGGCCATTTCTGGAGGAGATCGAAGCGACTTTGCTGGATGGTCTCCGCAGCTTCAGGCCTGCCGGCATCTGGTTCGACTATCTGACCTACGGCGGTTGGTTTGAGACGCCCAATCCCGATCTGCAGCAGAGCTGCTTCTGCCCCAAGTGCATCGCTGAGTTCAACGAGGCGACCGGGATCGACGCGGCCACACCCGCGGAGATCCTGGGCACGTATCTTGACGCGTGGACGCAGCACAAGTGCGAGCGGGTGGCAAAGTACGCCGCTCGGTATGCAGCGTTGGTCCGCACTCACCTGCCGGAGTGCATCGTCGGCGCCTACATGTGTCCGTGGACGCCGGGGGAGTACGACGGGGCGCTGAGACGGATCTTCGCGCAGGACTACGCGCTGCTGGCTCCTGCCATTGATGTGTTCACGCCGCTGATCTACGCAAAGAAGAGCGGGCGGACGTCCACGTGGGGGCGTGAACTCCTTGATCAGATGAACTCCTACGTACCTTGGGAGAGCCGCACTGGGGTGCGGCGGTCCCAGAGGGGACGCAGACTCCTCGGCCGGATGGACTCCTTCGTTCCTCTGCAGAGCCGCACTGGGGTGCGGCGGTCCCAGGGGGGACGCAGACTCCTTGATCGGAAGGACTCTTCTGTCCGGCAGAGAAGCAAAGTCCAGCTGATCTTGGATGTCCTGGATTTCCCTGACAGCCTGATTGCCACCTCAGAAGCGGCTACTCCGAGTTGGGGCCTGCAGATGTTCGGCGGTGCCCAGGTGTTTGAGGACCCAGAAGCGGCTGGGATATTCCGGTCGGCGATAGATCGGATTCGCCAGGCTGCAGCTTCACAACATGCTTCAGCATAGGGACAGGAACGCAGCGGGATCAAGGATCAAGACTCTGACAGGAGTGTGGCAAAGGTGACGATCAGAGTGGCTGTTGTTCAGCAAGACGGCAATCCTGGGCAGGTCAGGGATAACCGAGAGAAGGCTCTGTCCCACGCCGAAGAAGCGCTAATGCAGGGGGCCGACATCGTGCTGTTCCACGAGGAGTTGCTCGTAGGGTATGTCGGTAATCTGAGGGAGATTGCGGAGCCCTTGCACGGTCCGACGACCCAGGCCTTCACGGACCTTCTGCAAGGGACTGAGTCCCTGATCATCTATGGCTTGACCGAACGTGACGGGGACGACTTGTATATATCAGCGCCGGTGGTGTCGCAGCACGGCGTGGTAGCCAGCTACCGCAAGACGCATCTGTGGTGGGATGCGAAAGGTCTGCGCTATGAGCCTGGGTTCTGCAAGCCTGGCAATCGGCTCGTCACGTTTGACTTCAGAGGTCACACCTGCGGGATTATGATCTGCTACGATGGCGATTTCCCGGAGATGACTCGCTCCTATGCCAACCTGGGCTGTTCGGTCCTCTTCTGGTTGAACAACCGTAACAGCCGTGGACATGGTGAGGTCGTACAGCTTGCATCAGGTAATTCGATGATCATGGCCGTTTCGTGCTGCTGTGGGCCAGATGAACAGGGGCGCATATGCAGGGGCGGTAGCAATATCACGGGACCATCGGGACAGCTGCTCGCCGAGATTTGGGATCAAGAGGGGATCATCGTGCACGATGTCAATCCGGAGGATGCTCTGGCTCAGAGGGAGACGAACCCCTGGTTTGTGGGGCAGCGTCGCGACCTGTACCAGTGACCGAGCCATCTGGCGACCGGCTTGAGGCCGCAGTTCGGAAGCTGACATGCAGATACAATTGATCCGAAGCGCGACGTCGCGCATTGAGTACGCGGGCCGGACCTTCGTCATCGACCCCTATCTCGCTGCCAAGCACGCGACGCCGTCTCATGCAGGGGCTTCACCCAATCCATTGGTGGATCTACCCTGCGCTCCGGAAGCCGTCATTGATGGGATCGAAATGGCCCTGGTATCGCACCTGCATTCCGATCACTTCGATCGTGCAGCGCGGCGCCTGTTGCCCAAGGAGCTTCCTGTTCTGTGCCAACCGGGCGACACAGCAGCGCTTGGGCTGCAGGGATTCGGCAACCTGTTGCCCGTGGACGACGTGAGGACGTGGCGAGGCATCAGGATACGGCGTGTGGCAGGGCAGCACGGCTCGGGTGAGGTCCTCAGAGAGATGGGCGAGGCGTCGGGGTTTGTGTTTCAGGCCAGGGAAGCGCCCACGGTCTACTGGGTTGGTGATACTGTCTGGACCGAAGTTGTGGCCGACACGCTCCATCTCTACCGGCCCGAGATTGTGATCACGCACTCGGGCGGGGCGATGTGGGGTGATCACGTGCTGATCATCATGGATGCTGCTCAGACCGTCGAGGTCTGCCGTGGAGCACCGGAGAGCATCGTCGTTGCTGTGCATATGGAGTCGCTCGACCATCTGACCGTGTCACGCCGAGAGCTGCGAGCCTACGCTTCAAGCCATGGCATCGAGGCCGGACGGCGTCTCATACTGCAAGATGGCGAGGTACTGATGCTATGAAGGTGGATGACGTTACACAGGTCGACCAACGTCTGTGGGATCGTCTAGTGGAGGAGGGCTGCGGATTTGCGCTGCCGTGGCTCTGGTATTTCGTTTGGTTGTTCTTGGCGGCTTTGCGCGAGGCAATCTTCGCTCTTGGCAGAGCCGCACTGTGACGTTGCGGGGGCTTGCGTAAGCTGCGGCTTCTGGTAGCCTGTGGGGTGATCAAACCAGGGCATTGAGCTCTCTGAGGAAAGAAGGCTATGGCAGAAGATCAAGTTATCTATTCGATGATGCGAGTAGGGCGAATCTACCCGCCTAACAAGCAAGTACTGCGAGACATTTCGCTGGGTTTCTTCTATGGCGCGAAGATCGGCGTATTGGGCCTGAACGGCGCCGGTAAGTCCACGTTGCTACGAATCATCGCTGGCCTCGATGCCGACTACATCGGCGAGATCGCGATGTCCAAGGGCTACACCGTGGGCTTTCTGGAGCAAGAGCCGCAACTTGATGACGAGAAGACGGTGCTGGAGGTGGTCAAACAAGGGATTCAGCCCATTGTGGATCTGATGGCGCGCTATGATGCCATCGGTGATGCCTTCGCCGAGGCTGATGCGGATTTCGACAAGCTCATTGCCGAGCAGGCCGAGCTCCAGGAGGAGATTGACCGGGTGGACGGATGGAACCTGGAGAATCACCTGGAGATCGCGATGGAAGCCCTGGGCTGTCCGCCGGCGGAGATGAAGATCAAGGTGATCTCAGGTGGAGAGCGACGGCGTGTCGCACTGACCCGTCTGCTGCTGCAGGAACCGGATATCCTGCTGCTGGACGAGCCGACCAACCATTTGGACGCCGAGTCAACGGCCTGGTTGGAGCGACACCTGCGTGATTACAAAGGCACGGTTATCGCTGTGACCCACGACCGCTATTTCCTCGACAACGTGGCCGGCTGGATCCTGGAGCTGGATCGTGGCTACGGCATTCCCTGGAAGGGCAACTACTCATCGTGGCTGGAGCAGAAAGAGGAGCGGCTGCGGCTGGAGGAGCGGACTGAATCCAAACGGCAGAAGACGCTGGCGCGCGAGCTGGCGTGGATCCATATGTCGCCCAGGGCGCGACAGGCCAAGGGCAGGGCACGGGTG
>JAGHDT010000554.1 GCA_021159805.1 Anaerolineae bacterium | reverse complement strand
GGTCTGCGTAGCGGCGAAGTGGCATTTCGCCACGCGTACAGACCCTTGCGGCGTCACGAGCCGTAGTGCGGGGCGCCACCCTCGGTGGGCCGTTCAACCACTGAACCACTGAGACAGATGAATCCGCTGAGCATTTACGTAGTGCAAACTGTCTGGTTTGCCACCCGCGTGCAGGCATTCGCGGCGCCTTAACCTACGCAGAATGCAGGGCTCCTGAACCCGGTCTGCGTAGCGGCGAAGTGCCACTTCGCCACGCGTACAGACCCTTGCGGCGTCACGAGCCGTAGTGCGGGGCGCCACCCTCGGCGGGCCGTTCAACCACTGAACCACTGAGGCAGATGAATCCACTGAGCATTGACGTAGTGCAAACTGTCCAGTTTGCCACCCGCGTGCAGGCATTCGCGGCGCCTGAGCCGCTCAGGTGGCCGCGGTTCGCTGGTGTCATCGGTCCAACTCACCAAAGTCCATCATCGGTCTGCCGACCTACAGCATCACCTTAGGCTGATACTCGCCCCAGACCGAGCGCAGGACACCACAGATCTCCCCTAGGGTACACTCCACTTCAACAGCTTCGATAAAGAGCGGCATCGTCGGCGTGCCGGGGGTCCGGGCGGCGGCCTCAATACGGCTCAGCCGCTCAGACACGCGGGCGTTGTCCCGGCCTGTGCGAAGGTCGGACAGATGTCGGCGCTGATCCTCTTCAACCGCGGGGTCCACCTTGAGCTGCGTGATCTCCAACTCCGCCTCTTCTTCCTGGAAATCGTTCAAGCCCACGATCACCCGCTCCTTGCGCTCGATGGCCAGCTGCGCGCGATACGCCGCCTCGGCGATCTCAGCCTGCATGTAGCCCTGCTCCACGGCCACCGCTGCACCGCCGAGCTCATCGATGGTCGCGATATAGGCGTTGGCACGCTGCTCGATCTCATCGGTCAGCATCTCCATATAATAGGAGCCAGCCAGCGGATCCACCACGTCGGCAACTCCGGATTCATGTGCGATGATCTGCTGCGTGCGCAACGCAACGCGCACGCTCTCCTCCGTAGGCAGCCACAATGCCTCGTCCATGGAGTTCGTGTGCAAGGACTGCGTCCCCCCCAGCACCGCGGCCAACGCCTGCAGCGTCACACGAACAACGTTGTTCATCGGCTGCTGCGCCGTGAGCGTCGAACCCGCGGTCTGTGTGTGGAATCGCAGGCGCCAGGAACGGAAGTTCTGTGCACCAAAACGCTCACGCATAATCCGAGCCCACATCCGCCGCGCCGCGCGGAATTTAGCGATCTCCTCCAAGAAATTGCTGTGCGCATTGAAGAAGAACGAGAGGCGTGGTGCGAAGTCATCCACATCCAGCCCGGCATCGATCGCCGCCTGGACGTAGGCAATGCCGTTCGCCAGCGTGAAGGCAACCTCCTGCACGGCCGTACTCCCGGCCTCCCGGATATGGTAGCCGCTGATGCTGATGGAATTCCACCGAGGCACCTCATCCGCCGCAAAGCGGAAGGTATCGGTGATCAAGCGCATGGAGGGGCGCGGCGGAAAGATATAGGTGCCCCTGGCCACGTATTCCTTCAGAATGTCGTTCTGGATCGTGCCCCGGAGTTGCGTCGGCGCCACGCCCTGCGATCTAGCTACGGCGATGTACATCGCCCATAGGATGGCAGCCGGCGCGTTGATGGTCATCGACGTGCTCACCTTGTCCAGCGGGATCTGATCGAAGAGCCGACGCATGTCGTCCAGACAACTGATCGAGACCCCCACCCGGCCGACCTCGCCGATAGCGAGGTCATCATCCGCGTCGTACCCTAACTGCGTGGGGAGATCGAAGGCGACAGACAGCCCGGTCTGGCCCTGCTCCAAGAGATAGCGATAGCGCGCGTTGGACTCCTGCGCCGAGGCGTAGCCGGCATACTGGCGCATCGTCCAGAAGCGCCCACGATACATCGTGGGCTGCACGCCCCGTGTAAACGGGTATTCACCGGGGAACCCGATATCTGCCAGATAGTCCGCCGATACATCAGATGGTGTCGCAATTGGGTCGAGCGGAATCCCGGACGTCGTCTCAAAGCGCTCCCGGCGCTCGGGGAAGCGCGCCCGAGTTGTCTCATACGTCGTCTCGCGCCACGTCTCCCGCCTATTCCGGATCTTGTCACTATTGTTTCTCCCGTCACGATCGTTTCCCAAAGCGGCCTCCTGATCACGTACAGAGCGCGTCTTTGATTGAGTCAGCTGCAAATCCCCTACTAGACCAGCTTCTTCAGCTCCGCAAGCATCTCGGCCAGAAGATCGAAACCGCTCTGCCAGAAGTCGGCCGAGCTCATATCAAAGCCGGCCTCGGTGATAATGTGATCCGGGCCGGCTGATCCACCGTAAGCCAGGATCCGCAGATAGTCGGCTTCGAAAGCCTGCCCGATCTCCTTATACTTGCGATAGAGCGCCAGCACCAAGAGGTTGCCGAAGGCATAGGCATAGCAGTAGAACGGCGTGTGGTAGATATGCGGGATCGCTGTCCACTCCAGGGCAAAGTCATCGCTCAGGTCAACCGCGTCGCCGAATTGCTCCCCCAGATTCTTGAGGTAGGCCAGATTGAGCGCATCCGGCGTCGCATTCTCCAGAATCATCTTGTGCGCCGTCTTCTCAAACAGCACAAAGAAGCCCTGCCGGACAATCGTGGCGTAAGCGCCATCCAGGAAGGTCCCCAAGAGCGTCTTCCGAACCAAGGGATCCGACTCCTCCGCCAGCAGCTTGTCGGTAAGCAGCATCTCGCCGAAGACCGACGCCGTCTCAGCCATCGGCAGCGCCGAATGGAAGGTCAACACCGAGTGCTCCCTGGCCATCATCGCGTGCACCGCGTGGCCCAGTTCGTGCGCCAGCGTGGAGACCGCCTGGATCTTGCCGGTGTAGTTGAGCAGCACCCACGGCGTGACGCCGGGCAGCACGCCGTAGCAGTAGGCGCCCCCCATCTTCCGCGGGCGTATCTCAGCGTCCAGATGGCGCTCGGCCAGCACCTGCATCGCCAGATCAGCCAGGGCAGGCGAGAAGGCCCGATACCCCTCGTCCACCAGAGCTATGGCCTCATCGAAGGTGTAGCTCCTCTCGGCATCCGAGAGCGGCGCGTAGAGATCGTATCGTCGCAGTTTGTCGACGCCCAGCTCTCGAGCTTTGAGCTTGAAGAACTCCTGGAATAACCCAACGTTGGCCTTGATCACCTCCAGCAGCGTCTCGACCACGGCGTCCGGCAGATCGTTCGCGAGATTGTGAACACTGATGGGGCTCGCAAACCCCCGGACCTTGACCTGTTCCTCGGTCCAGTCGCGCACCCGCGCCGCGTAGATCTCAGCCAGGACATCGGTATTCTCGCCGTAGACTCGGTACAGTTCCTGGTAGGCCGCGGCCCGCGCCTCCTCCGATGGATCGGAGACGTACGCCATCAACTGGCCCCGGGTCAGCGTCCGTTCATCACCGTCAACCGTCAGGTGAAACTCTAGACCATTCGTGATCATATCGTAGATCGTCAGCACGCCGTTGATGCCGTTGACGTCCTTGATATTGATGATCCGTTCCTCGGGCTCGCTCAGCGTGTAGGGCTTGAAGAGCCGGAGCGACTCAAGGAAATAGCGGGCGTCGCCGGCAACTGCCAGCAGCCGGTCCGCGGCTGCGTCGTCGAGTCGACGCCACCACAGCGTGAAGAAGAGGGTCCGGTTCTCAAGATCGGCCACAAGCTGGTTGATCCGAGCGCGGAAAGCTAAACACTCCTGATTCGCGGTGTCCTCGGAGAACCACAGATAGCTGTATGCGCCGAGGGCGGAGACGTCAGCATAGAGAGTCTCATACAGCGAGAGCACTTCCGCAAAGGTCTCGCTCGCCATATCGGCGGTCAGATCATCACGGCGGCCCTCAAAAGCGACCAGCCGGCCCTCCACCGCCGCAATCCTCTCCTCCATCGCCGGGGTACCGGCAGCGGGCAGTAAATCACCAAGTTCCCAACGTTGAGGCTCCATCGCACATCCCTCCATCATCCCTGAGTCAACGTTATCACGTGGCCGCAATGCGGCACGATTCACGATTCACGATTCACACGTCGTGGAGCCGTAGCTCGCGACGTTGAAAGTGCCGCCAGGACAAATACCACTCCCAGGAACAGGAGCGTCAAGACCAGATCTCGTCCCCACAGATCTCGCGCATACGTCGAGCGGTCCCCCACCAGGTGAATGATCCAGGCGGTGAGCTGATACGCCACCGCACTACCGCGGAGAATCCAGCGCGACCTGACGGAGGTCCGTTTGAAGCAGCCTATGCCGACACCCAACAGCGCCACACCCCAACCGAAGTAGATCCCACCCAACACGGAGAGATCGAGAGAGGGCGCCGCAGATGCCAGCACCGGCCCCACCTGCAAGGCTAGCACACCTCGGGTGACGTTGGCAAGGCCCAACACGATATAGAGGGCCGACAGGAGCCAGCGGGCTAACGGGGCCATACCGCTCCTCTCACAGACAAGCTCAGGGCGCCGGCTTGCGCGCCGAGAAAAAGAGATAGGCCCCGGTGCCCGTCAACGGTTCATCATAGAACCTGCGCAATAGCCGCTCGGTGAGCGCCAGGTTCCACGGCTGCGGGACCAGAAGCCAGCGCCCTGTCAACTTCTTGGCGAGAACAGACGGCAGCCCCAAGGGGTGTCCCCATTCCAGCGCGGCCAGAGCTCCCGGCGAGAAATAGGGCCACCACTGTGCCACGTCCAGCCCCACGCGCGCCAGGCGCTCCTGCCAGGTGTCCGGGGAGAGGTAGTAATGATGCCGGGAGATGCGATCGAAGAGCCGGCGGTACCGCTCAGCCAGAGAGGCGAGTCCCACCTTGTCCAGCGCTCGCGCGACCGACAAGAAGTTCCGGAAATCCGGGCCAGGCACGGCGAAGTGGAACCACCCGCCGGGTTTCAGCACACGCGCGACCTGTTCGAGCACCGGGTCGACATCCGGGATGTGCTCCAGGACCGAGTTGCTCACCACCGTCCCAAAGCCAGCACTCGGAAAGGGCATCGCCGCACCATCCGCGTGGGTCAGCCACCGGTGACGCCCCCGGAACGCGGCCTCCTTCAGCGGCGACCACCACGGATCGAGCCCCACATCCAGCGGCGCCGAGAACGTCACCTCGGCGAAGTGGCCATCGCCGCAGCCCAGATCGAGCACCGGCCCAGGCATCGGCAGGTCCTGGTAGAAATCAGCCTCCACGGCGCGGAGCAGCGCACGAAAGGCCGGCAGCTCTCTCAACTGCCGGCTGAAGTTCAACGGGCGCTTTGTTATCGACGGGAAGGAAGGTTGCATAACGTTGTCTCGAGTCATAGGGTTGAATAACAGCACGTTTGAACGTTAGAACGTTGAAACGTTGAAACGTTGCCTTAGGGACTCAGATAGGGACAAAGATCGTCGGCCTCGAAGAGCGGGTTGGCGTAACCGAAGCCGTTCAGGAAATCCAACACGGTCAACGCCTCGTCCGTGTCCATGGCATAGCGACAGGCAGCATCGACATCACCATCCCTCCGGTAGGAACGCCAGAAGCGCTCCGCCAACGCCACAACCGGAGTGCCGGGCATACCGGGCTGCGGATCCGCGGTCAGAGCCGCGTGCTGCGCCTCAGCGTCAGCATCCAGACCTTCCGTGGCGTTTAGGATCAGCAGGCGCCAGCGGCCCAGCGCCCGGAGCCACCGGTGTTCCTCCTCCGGGGCCATATAGGCCCCCCACGCCGTCAACGTCTCGTCCTCCAGCACCCGCTGGTAGAGCAAACGCGCCGCGGCGAGATCCCCGCCGGCAAAAGCACGGTCACCGTCCACCAGCGCGTGATAACGGGTGACCGGAGGCGCCGACACCTCATCCGCAACGGTGATCGCATCCCCACCCCATGACAACGTCGTCGTCAGAGGGCGCTGCGGCCCGGCCCCCACGGAGCCGACCCCACTACTGACCACCACCAGGGCTCCGTCGTGGATCTCATAAACGGGATAGGGAAACTGCAGGGCCCCCGTCACGTGATTCACAAAATCGCTACCCGCCCAGGACCAGACATAGGG
>JAGHDT010000488.1 GCA_021159805.1 Anaerolineae bacterium | reverse complement strand
TCCACAGACAGTGCGGCCCACCGGCCGCCTGCGTGGCACGGTTGTTCAGATCCCAGATCTCGAGCCGCCGCCGGTAGCTCCAGCGAATCCACGCCCTGTAGATCGGATCATCCCAGTCCACAGCCACCGGCAACTCGTATCCGGTAGCGCTGTCGAAGCTTGCCGCACAGTGCCGGCAGTAGCAGATCTGATCGCGGCGGAGCCCGCTCCAGCTGTTGTCGGCAAATCCATCGGGATGGTAGCGGTCGATGATCTCACGTAGCACATCCGGCAGATAGGTGTCATAGTAAGGGCTGCTCACACAGGAGAAGTAGAAGGGCCCGGCGCGGTACGGTTCCCCGTCGCGCTTTCGCGCAAACCAGTCGGGATGTGCCTCGAAGAAAGCTTGATGCGTGCGATTGGAGTCCATCCGTGCCACAACGACAAGGCCCTCGTCTCTGGCAGCCGCCGCGACGTCCCCGAAAAGGTCTCGCTCTCCCAGATACTCAGCGCGATGCTGCAGCGCAAAGCGGCTAGGGTAGTACGCCACGATCCCACCGGCGTTGATGATCACGCCCTGGACGCGGCTCCGCCGCCAATGTTTCCGCCACCAGTCGATATCGTAACGGGTCGGGTCCAACTCGGTGATGTTGGTCTGTCCCCAGCGTACGGCTCTGCGGTACCACGGTGATTCTGACATAGTCAGTGTTTGAAGCTCCGCTGCCCTGTGAAGACCATGGCAGCACCGTACTCATTGACGGCCTCGATGGCTTCAGAATCCCGGAGCGACCCACCGGGCTGGATGATCGCCGTCACGCCCTCCGACAATCCCACGTCCACGCCATCGCGGAACGGGAAGAAGGCGTCCGAGACCATCACGGCGCCCTTCAGCCCACCGTTGGCAGCCTGCACATCGCTATCAATCTCTGCCTGCTGATCCGGTGTCAGGAAACGGTAGGCGTTCTTGTGCCGCGTGTAGGCCAGCGCCTCCGCCATATTGCGATAGGCCTTATCACGCGCAACGACTGCAACCCCAACACGATCCTGCTCGCCGGCGCCGATACCAACGGTGACGCCGTCTTTGGCGTAGAGAACGGAGTTGGAGCTCACACCGGCTTCGACCTTCCAGCCGAAGAGCATGTCATCGATCTCCGCCGCCGTGGGAGCCCGATCCACCTTATAGGTCACCCCCTTGCGCGTGGTCTCTGCCGGCAGAAGATCATCGGCGCCCTGTGTGATCGGCACAAATGAGAGCTGCGCGATAACGGCACCATCGATCAGGCTCTTGAAATCAATGAAGCGCTCCGAACTGAAGCTCTGCAGCCGCTCGATATTGCCGATGCGCATAATCCGCAGGTTCTTGCGACCCGACAGAATCTCCACAGCGCCATCTTCATACTCCGGCGCGACCACGACCTCGGCATAGCGCTCGGAGATCGCCTCAGCGGTGGCCTTGTCCACTGGTCGATTCAGTGCCACGCAGCCGCCGAAAGCCGCGGTGTGATCGGCGAGATCCGCCTTGGTATAGGCTTCCTCAATCGTAGCTGCCATCGCCACCCCCGCCGGATTGTTGTGCTTCATCACCGCCACCGTGGGACGATCCCCCAGGTGGCGCAGGATGTTGAGAGCATTGTCGGCATCGGTCAGGTTGATCTTGCCGGGGTGCTTGCCGAACTGCAGCAGTTCCGCATCAGAGACCAGGTAGCGTCCCGGCGCAATCGTCGTCACGACACCCAGCGTCAGATTGCCGTTGATCAGCTTGTACAGAGCAGCTTCCTGCCCCGGATTCTCCCCGTAGCGGAGACCCTTCCGCTTCCCCTCTATCTCCCACGTTACTTTCTCGTAGATCATCGTGGATCGAGCATTGTCAGAGACAAAGCTGATCTCCATACGTTGTGGGAAGTTGTCATCAAGTATCGTTCGGTATGCTTTCTTTAGGTTCGTGACCATCTCTCTCCTCTTTCCCTCCATTCAAGAGTACGACTAACTCCGGTGAAAGAACTCACGCAAAGGCGGAACACCGCAAAGGGACCAAGATGGACTCTGCACTTCCTGGCGTGAGACGATCTCCTCATTTCAAGTGAGCCAGGCCTACACCAAAGTGTAGGCATCCGGCACGTGGCTGGGCTCCTGCGTTTGTAGGTACGCCGCGATCGCACCATCATAGGCAGCGGTGTGCGCGAAAGCCTTGCGCGCGTACGTGAAGCGCGTGGCCATATCCAGCGTTCCCCTCCCCTCCCGGAGTGCGGACAGGAGCGCCCCATAGTCATTGGGATTGACCACCGGCACCACTCGGAGGTAGTTCTTAGCAGCAGCGCGCAGCATGCACGGCCCACCGATATCGATATTCGCACGTGCCTGTTCCACGGTCACCCCCTCTTGACCCACCGTCGCCGCGAAGGGGTAGAGATTGACGACCACCATATCGAGCGGTACCGCTTCGGTGCGCGCAAGATCAGCCTGGTGGGCGTCATTGTAGGTCTCAGTCAACAGCCCCAGGTAGATCTTGAAGTCAAGTGACTTGACCAATCCGCCCTGGGTCTCGGGCTGGCCGGTGTACGCAGCCACCGGAATCAGGTGCTCAGCAGCACTTTCCGGACCGAGTAACTCCGCGATCCTCTTGTACGTCCCCCCGGTTGAGTAGAGGTGAACCTGGGGATTGATCGCCAGCAAACCAGGGATCAATTCCTCGAGACCTGATTTGTCCGAGACACTGATGAGCACGCGCCGGATTGGTACGTAGTTGTCAGCCTTGTCCACGAAGTTGACCATACACATCCCTCCTTTGTCTGGTTTAGCGGACTTCCGC
>JAGHDT010000566.1 GCA_021159805.1 Anaerolineae bacterium | reverse complement strand
TAAATCGGGCTGTGCGCCCCTTGCAGCTTGCTGTCCTCATATCTGCTCCCTCGTGTCTCACCGCGATCCCGCTGTAAGGCCCGCCAATCCGTCGGACTCCCTGCTTGACAGTCTCATAACTACCACTATTGTTAGGACTCGTGACTATGGAAAAGAGACCGCAAGTAGTTGGTTTAGGCATGGCTACCCTTGATGTCCTGCTGCGTCTAGCGGATATGCCAACCTGGGACCGTGGTACCCGGCTCAGCGACTTCGGTTTCGATGGGGGCGGACCGGTGGGCACGGCGATTGTCGCCGCTGCGAAGCTGGGGGCCCTCACAGGCTTTGTCGGAACTGCCGGCGATGACACTGCTGCAGAGTTGAAGCTGTGCTCGTTTGTGACTGCGGGTGTCGATCTCAGTCGGATTGTGCGACGTGAGGCTCCTGAGGATCAGATCATCGTCGTCCACGTGCACGAACGTACTGGAGAGCGGGTGTTTTCTGGTGTGAGCCGGCCCACAGACGTCAAACTGCTGGCCGAGGAACTCGACCGTGCGTACATCACGTCGGCCGATTATCTGCATCTTGACGGGTGGCATCCTGAGGCGGCACTGCAGGCTGCTAAGTGGATGCAGGAGGCTGGCAAAACGGTTGTGCTGGACGGCAGCAAGACCACAGGCCCTGTGCTGGGTCCCCGCCGGGAACTGATCAAGCACGTCGATGTCTTGATCAGCGGGTCCGGATTCGCGCAGGGGGTGACGGGACTGCCTGATCGGTGGGCGGCGCTGGATGCGATACTTGAGCTTGGGCCGCGTATCGCGGTGCAGACTGAGGGGGAGCTTGGGAGCTATACTGTCTCGCGTGACCCGCGTTTTGGGGCAGACCGGTTCCATATGCCGGCATTTTCTTGCGCTGTTCTTGACACGACGGGTGCCGGTGATGTCTTCCACGGTGCGTTTATCGTGGGTATGATTCACGATTGGTCGCTCCGTGACATCGTACGGTTTGCTACCGCGGTCTCGGCTATTAAGTGCACACGCCTTGGGGGGCGAGCCGGCATCCCCGATTTCGATGAGGTGATGGTGTTCCTTGCGGAGCGAGGCTGGGCGCTGGCATGAAGGGGGATCCAGAGTCAAGAGTCCTGAGTCATGATCCTGCGGTGAACAGGCGAGCCTTTGGCATCACGATTCACCATTCACGATTTACCTGCCATGCAGTCTGATGTTGACGTTGTCCGGGGACCAAGACTCCGAGTGTGACCTCGGACTTGAGATTCCGGACCAAGATAGGAAAACAAGGAAGGTACACTAGATGCCACTGATCCCTATTCTGGCGGAGCTGAAGCGCGCACAGGCTGGGCGATACGCGCTGCCGTTGTATGACACTTTCGATATGCAGAGTACTGATGGTATGTTCCAGGCGGCTGAAGAGCGACGTGCCCCTGTGATGATCGCGCTCTATGATAAGGCGTTCGATAGTCCAAATGGTGTAGCGCACGCGGCCTATATCCGTGAGCGGGCCAAGGACGCCACAGTGCCTGTGTCGTTGATGCTGGACCACGGGGCCAGCTTTGAGCAGTGCATTCGCGCGATTTGTGCAGGATTTACCGATGTGATGTTCGACGGCTCCAGCCTCCCGGTTGATGAGAATATCGCTATCACGCAGAAGGTCGTTGGGGCCGCACATGCGGTTGGCGTTGGTGTTGAGGCTGAGCTCGGCCACGTTGGCAGCGGTGGGGAGTATCAAAGCTATGGCAGGCAGCGCAAGGGATTCACTGATCCCGCGACGGTTGAGCGTTTCGTGGCGGAGACTGGGGTCGACTTCCTGGCTATTGCGATTGGCACGGCACACGGCATTCCACAGGGAGGCGATCCCGATATCGACCTTGATCTGCTGGCTGAGATCCGAAGACGTGTTGACACGCCCCTGGTGCTGCACGGCGGCTCTGGGTGCACGGCGGAGCAGTTCCGTGACGCCATCAAGGGTGGTATCGCCAAGATCAATATCGCGACTGATCTCTTTCGCGCCGCCGGTCGAGATGTGGCTGCGGCGGCCGGCAAAGAGAACGTTTCGTATCACAGCCTGGTCCGCGTTGCACGTGAATCCTTCGCCGCACGGTGCGCGTATCACTTCGATCTTTTTGGTGCGTCGGGGAAGGCGACTAAGTAGTTGAGCGCGGCCGTGTTGTTGCTTTTCGAGTCAAAAGTCAAGAGTCATACATTGAAGTATTGATGATTGCGCGTTTGGCCATCGTGTGTTGACATGACTTTTGACTCTGGACTCTTCACCTGTCCTGGATTCACCAGGGCCCACTGTGGAACCTGTGTTTCAATCACCCATCATGAATAGGAGACTCTCAATGAAGTTCAATAACCGGGAAGACATGATTCAGTTAACACCCTTGTGGAAAGGCGAGCGGTTTGACGATGGCCGACCCCGCGTGCCCGATAGCATTCTCAGGCGGATGGAGAGCGTGATCACCGAGGAGGCCTGGTCTGTGCTGTGGCGCAATGGCTATCACTTCCAGTTCGCCAGCGACAAGTGGGTCCGCCTGCACCCTGGGCGCCGTCTGATCGGGCGTGCGGTGACAGGCGTCTTTGTGCCGCAGCGGCCTGACCTGCACGATTGTCTGATGGACTACGGTCATAATGAGGAAGGGCGCATTGGCGCGATGAACTCTTGGGTCATTGAGACGCTGATCGAGAATGATGTGGTCGTTATTGACCTCTTCGACAAGATTTATGAGGGCACTTACTCGGGTGCCAACCTGTCGACCGCAATCGCCAGCCGCACCAAGCGCGGTCAGGTGATCTGGGGTGGCATTCGCGATGCCGAGCAGATCATCGATATTCCGAATTTCGCCACGTTCTGCCGTGGGATGGACCCCACGGGTATCCGCAACGTGACGTTGACCGGCCTCAATGTCCCGTGCCGCATCGGTGACGCGACCTGTATGCCAGGCGATGTGGTCCTGGGCACGATGACCGGTGTGCTTTTCATCCCGCCGCACCTGGCCGAGGAAGTCGTTGATCACGCGGAACGCACACACATGCGCGAGGCCTTCAGTCACCAGCGGCTACGCGAGGGCATCTACAACTCTAGCCAGATGGATACGAAGTGGACCGAGGCGATCGAGGCTGACTTCGCGGAGTGGCGCAAGACCCACAATTTCGAGGATCTGGTGATCGACTGGGACAAGGAAGAGAAGGGCGGCGCGACTGAGGACGAGGAGACGCTGCTGGGTTAGGTAGCAAGACGGCTGAGGCGGCGTCACGATTCACCATTCACAATTCACGGCATCACTGCTTGGTGGATGCTGAGTTGTGAATGGTGGATCTGTACCAGGAGTCAAGAGTCATAGCTGCCTGTGATGGTGTAGGACGAATTCGTCACCTTGTTGCTGAGCTGCTATGACTCGAGACTCTTGACCTGAGGCTGCTGATCTTGGATTGCTTGAGGCCAAAAGAAGATGTGGCGTCATAGCACTATCCTATGAT
>JAGHDT010000286.1 GCA_021159805.1 Anaerolineae bacterium | reverse complement strand
GGGACGGAGATACCGCTGCGTGCCGTGATTTTGTTCACGCAGGCGGAGGTCGAGCTTGATGTTGACGTTGATACTGTGCCGGTCCCGACCATGCGCGTCACCACGCTCAAGCGCTGGCTGCGCAAGAACCCGCTGAGACCCAGGTTATCCGAGGAGATCAAGGCATTGCTGGCCAAGGCTTTGCTGCTCGACGGGGAGGCTGAGGCCGAGTAGACGCCGCCAAAGCAGACCTCGTGGTCGCCTACGCGCGTCACGGAGCACGGAGATCGCAGAGTAACACTTCCCCCTACGTCGATCGCAGGCTGTTTGCAGCCCTTGGTGTGCGCCGACCTGTTAGTTCGGGCCTGTGCGTGAACAGCCGCGCAATCACTTTCTCTATCACGGCAGAAAACAGGCGCCCAGCCGATCGGCTGGGCGCCTGTTGCGTCAGTCCAAGGCAGCGTCAGGGCTGCGGGGGAAGCGGTGGCGGGGCCGCTGCGAAGAGACCGGCAACCTCGCTGACGTCCTGGGCCTTGGTCCAATTGGCCATGCCATCCTTCCAGACCAGTGTGTCACGGCTGATCTGGCCTGACTGGATCTGCTGCTGGATCGTAGCCATGTCAAGCGGCCCGGTCTGCTGTCCACCCACAGCGATGAAGTAGGTGCTCTGCTGGGGGAGCGGCGGCGGGGTGGCTGCAGCGGCAGGAGCCGGCGCTTGCGCGGCGCTCCCACCGGTTGGCTGCGTGGTCTGCCCGAGCATCTGGCCCATTGCGGCACCCAAGCCAACCCCGGCACCCAGACCGATGCCGGAGCCTGCGGCGCCCTCGTTCTGTGCGGCGTCACGCATCGCCTGCGCGCCCTGGTACTGCATGTAGGCACTCATATCGCCGATGGCCCCCATAGCGGAGGCGGCGTCGATGGCCTTGGCGGTCTCCTCGGTCGGCGAGATGGATTCGACGTAGAAGGAGTTGAGCGTCACACCGCGGGAGGCGAATTCCTCCGCGGCCTTGGCGCGGACGCCTGCAGCCAGTTCCTCAACAAACGCTGCCATTTGGATGATTGACTTGCCCATCTCACCGATGAGGTCGATCATCTTGGTCAGCAGAATGCTGCGGAAGAAACCCTGAATGTCGCGGGTGCGGTACAGGTTCTGTGTGCCCACGATCTTGGCTACGAACAGCTGTGGATCCGTGATCTGGATGGCGTAGGTACCATAAGCGGTGACCCGGGCCATACGCAGGATGGGATCCACAATGGTGATGGGCTGTGGTGTGCCCCATTTCATACTCGTGAGTTCACGGAGGGTGACGAAGTAGACCTCAGCCTTGAAGGGGGTCTGCCCCGAGAAGACCTTGCCGATCAGGTCGGTCACCAGAGGGATGTTCGCCGTGGTGATCGTGTGGCGTCCAGCGCCGAAGGTGTCCAGTGCCTTACCGTCGCGGAAGAAGGTCGCAGCCTGCGATTCCCGCACGATCAACTGGCTGCCGATGCGGAAGTCCCCAGACCCTCGTTCGGGGAAGCGGTGTGCGATCTCATCCTGCCCCTCATCCATATACTCTATGATGTCAAAAACACGCGCCATGTTCTGTTACCTCCGTATGGTCTCTGCTCTTCCCACAACTCTCTGTGCCGGGTGAAAGCTATTCGTTACAGGTCCTCTATACTGTACCGCGGAGGACGGCTTGTCGCTCATCGAAGGTGGCGTTGGCCTCACGTGCCAGGTCGCGGATTATGAGGATCAGTGAGCGAGCATCCTCACCTTCGAACCCTTCGCGTGCGCGGCCGATGGCCCCTTCGATCCGGTCGGCGTAGCTGACCAGAGCGCTGTCGAATTCGTAGACGCGGTTCAGATCTCTTCTTTGATACGCGCGGCATCAAAGAGCCCCGCGTAGCCATAGGAGGCCGTGCGCAGACGGTCGATGAATGTTTGGATCTGGGTGGCTGCGCTACCGGCTTCGTCCAGCAGATCGATCTTGCCCGCACCGATGAGATCAACCTGTAACCCGTCAAGTTGAGTCTTCACTGTGCGCAGCTGGTTGGCGATGTGTTCGCGCAGCAGCTTATCTGCCTCTCGGCGCAGTTCCTTCTCCTTATAGCCCTTGTATCCCGGGATCTTCGCAACCAGCTTCTCGATACCAGACATTTCACCTTTGATGTTGTCAAGCAGATTCATGCTGTCCCTCCTACTTCAGTTGATGTTGGATCTACGTGCCAGCACTGGCCCTTGCCTGCCGGTCGTACAGCCCGGACCACCAATCTTGGGCTTGCGCGTTCAGATCGTGGTACGTTGGCGGCCCCAGTTGGCCATCCCCCCGATGCTACAGGATCGGAACCCATCCAATTGTAGCATGGAATTGCCGCCATGTGAAACCGGTTACCCGCCCGGGCCTGCATCCTCTACCCAGGAGAGTGGCGACGCAGCCCCAAAGAGGCGGATTGTGAGTCGCCTCAAGCGTCAAAGACGGAGCTTTGGCTCCCGCTGGGCCACGCCCGAGGCATACTCGGGACGTCCAGTGCATATCCTGAGGGAATGAGACGCTCCCACCTGGACAGGTGCCACTCTCTATACGCGGATCACTGCCCGGAAGTTGCAGATGGGCAGGGCTAGAGTTTGCCGACCCAGGTCAGCACGCGCTTGTGCATAGCGTCGCGGTTGCGGTGATCGATCTCCCAGATCTCGACCTGGGAGAGGTACCTGAAGGCATTCGCCTCGGGGTGGGACTTGCTCATAATCGTTCCGACGATGTGGGCTTCCCCCATAAAGCCACCCATAAGAACCTCCAGGAACTTCCTGGAATAGAGTTCCATCAGACCGATCTCGTCGACGATCACGATGCGGTTCCGCCTTATGGCCCTCTTGATGGCCTTGACGCCCACCTTATCCAGCGCAGCAGTGTCCACGCCATAGCGACCCACACGCGGGTAGCGTGGGGCCTTGAGATCTTTGTGCGCCAGGGTGGCTTCCTCGCCGTACAGGGTGATCAGCTTGATGCCGTGGCGTCCGCCGGGTCCCGTGATCTCCTCGGTGTAGAAGCCGCCGGCGCGATCTCCCAGGGCCTGAACGACCTTGCGAATGATGCTGGTCTTGCCGATGCCGGGATGCCCGGTCATCAAAAGGGATTTTCCCATGGTATCCTCGCTGTATTTTGGCCTGATGATGGAGTATAATCGCCTCAGCCATTTCAAGCAAGGAGGGACAATGCGAATCCTGATCACCGGCGGTGCCGGCTTTGTTGGGTCCCATCTCTGTGACCGCTACCTGGAAGCCGGGCACGAGGTCATCGCGATGGATAATCTCAAGACCGGCACCACCGACAACATCGCGCACCTGGCAGGCCATCCTCGCTTCCAGTTCATCAACCACGATGTGACCAACTACATCTACGTGGCCGGGGATCTGGATAGGGTGCTCCATCTGGCCTCACTGCCAAGCCCTGTCGATTACCTCAACTATCCTATTCAGACGCTCAAGGTGGGGTCGCTGGGCACGCACAATGCGCTGGGGCTCGCCCTGGCCAAGAAGGCGCGATTCCTGTTGGCGTCCACCTCGGAGGTCTATGGCGATCCCCTCGTTCACCCTCAGGTGGAGAGCTACTGGGGGAATGTGAACCCTGTAGGCCCGCGCGGTGTCTATGACGAGAGCAAGCGGTTCGCCGAGGCGCTTACGATGGCCTACCATCGCTATCACGGCGTTGAGACGCGCATCGTGCGCATCTTCAATACGTATGGCCCGCGGATGCGCGCCGACGATGGGCGCGTGGTTCCGAACTTCATCGGGCAGGCGTTGCGCGGTGAGCCATTGACCGTCTACGATCGCGGCCAGCGCACGCGGGCCTTCTGCTACGTCGATGATCTGGTCGGCGGCATTATGGCGCTTATGGGCTCTAACGTCGAGGGCCCGGTCAACGTGGGCAATCCCAACGAGCTCTCCATTGTGGACTTCGCCCGGTTGGTCATTGAGGTCGTCGGAAGCGACTCGGAGATCACCTTCATCACGCCGGATGATGAACGCACGCGTGACGATCCCAAGCGGCGGTGTCCCGATATCACCCGTGCCAGCGGCCTCCTGGGGTGGCAACCGCAGGTCGAGCTGCGCGACGGGCTGGAGAAGACCGCGGCCTACTTCCGCACCAAGCTGGGACTTGATTGATGGCCCGGATCCCCACGGTTTTGGTCTACGCGGTTCAGGATGACCGCGTATTGCTGATGCACCGTCACAAGGAACCCAACCTGGGGCTCTGGATCGCGCCGGGCGGCAAGATTGAGGTGGATGAGTCGCCTCACGATGCCGCAGTTCGTGAGATGCGTGAGGAGACGGGCCTCATCGTGGATGAGCTCGTATGGCGCGGCACCTGCACCGAAGTATCTCCGCTGCCCGATTGGCAGTGGATGCTCTTCATCTACGTGGCGCGATCCTTCCATGGGTCTTTGCAGGAGGATCTGCGCGAAGGGTCGCTGGCCTGGGTCGACGTCAACACCTATCTCAATGAGATGGCGATCCCGCAGGCCGACCGGATCTTTGCCCCGCGGGTGCTTGGGCCTGAGCCCGGCATGTTCGAGGCTAAGTTTGTCTACGACGCCCAGCTGAAGCTGGTGTCGTGGGTTGAGTACTGAGTCAAGAGGCAGCGCTTGATGCGTGAGAGCCCAATGTTGCTGATCTATGCGAACGCTAACTGACCACATCCGCGCCTACGGATTGCCTATGGGCTTGGGCGCGCTGGGGCTTGTTCTCGGAGCGGCAATTGCGCGACTTCCCATCACCGGCATCCTCTTGGGTGCCGGGGTCGCAGCTGTTGTGGTGGTCAGTTTTGCCGAGCCGCTGCTCGGCATCGGCGTGGCACTCCTGGTGGGCCCTCTGCGTGCTTGGCTGGAGGTCGCCAGGCCCGGCATCGCTCCCCACGCCGGTCAGATGGTCCTGGCGCTTGCTTTGGGCGCGTGGATTGTGCGTGGATTGCTGTCCCGTAAGTTCCGGCTGCGGCTGCCTCCGCTGCTGCTGCCCTTGGTGGGTTTCCTCTCCGTGGCCCTCGTCTCCCTGTGGGATCCTGTGGATCTCTGGAGCGGCACGCTGGAGTTCATCAAGTGGCTCCAGGTGCTGCTGGTGGCGATGCTGGTGCTGGACGGGGTCCTGCGTGTGGGGGATGGGCGGATCACGATCCGCCCAGAGCGTGAGCATAGGTGGCGTGTGCAGACTGCGGGGAGCCCTAAGCGCGGAAGCGGGTCGGCAGGGGTATCCGGCTTGGAGAGTTTCTCGACAACGTCCGGCGGTTCGCTCGCGAACCGTCGCGTTCTGATTGTCGTGGTGATCCTGGCCGTTGCCGGGCTCTCGCAGGCGCTGATCGGCCTGTGGC
>JAGHDT010000060.1 GCA_021159805.1 Anaerolineae bacterium | reverse complement strand
GCTTTGGGTGAGTTCTCAGTTACCAGTTGCCAGTTCTCAGTTCTTGAGACAGAGACATGCAACTGTCAACTGACAACGGACAACTATTCGTGACAGCTCAGGCTACCGACCGCACTGATCCTCTATTGCCGTAGCGCTTCCTGAAAGAGCGCAACGTCCTCGGCGAGCATATTGGCCTTGTCTTTGAGGAAGACGCCGATGCAGACGGCATCCTGGGGACGCAGGTGTTGGGCGACGAAGGTGAAAGCGTCTCTGGGATATTTGCGACCTGCGGCGAAGATCTTGTAGTGGATCGCGGGGGCCCGCAGTTGTGGGATGATGTCAACCATCGCTGCTCGATCGCCATCATCGAAGACTTCGGTCGCGCCGTGTACGTGTTCAGCGTTCTTGTCACGTGGGGTGGGGTTGTAGTAGGAACACATGTGGAAGTCTACGTCCAGGTTCTCGTTGGCCCAGATGTGTACATCGGGGTTGTGGCCTGCGACGCCAACAGCAACGCCGTGGTCCTTAACCTGCTTGACGAAGTCCTTGATGACATCGAATTGCTTCTGCGCAAATAGGAAGTCCATCTGACCGCCGTGCAGGTAGACAGCTTTGGCTCCGGTGTCGATGGCTCCGGCAACATTGCCGGCGAGGCTGCTGAATTCCGGCGCAGTCTGTGCGAACCACTGGATCTTGCCGCTGCCGTACCAGTACTCCTGCAGGGTGCGGCGGATGTGTTTGTCGGCGCGACCCAAGAAGGTGTTGATGCCCAGCGACTCGGCCTGCTGCATTGTCTCTGTGATGTGTGCGGTGGTGTACCATTCAACCATCTCGCGATCTCGGTCCGGATTCTGGTGCGAGAAGCCGCTGAATGGATTGCCCCCAAGGATCAGTCTGCTGACGGTCACGTTGCCAAGTTGGACGGTCTTCATGTGTTGATGACTCCTTTGGGTCTGTTGGAGGAGTAAGGAGTAGGGAGTAAGCAGTATGCGGCGAGAGAGCTTGCCTACTCCGTGCTTCTTACTGCTTACTGCTGTCTTGTAAGTACTTCTGGACCCACCGGAGCAAGTCCCAATTTGCGATAGTGTGTGTTGAGCAAGACTTGTCTATTGTAGTCCACCCCTGCAATCGATCAAGTTGACGGGCACTCTGCTCTGGAAATAACAAAGATACTGATTATAATAATGGGGCGACGTGGACATCATCATATCATCATAGTGGTCTGTGCTCTCGATCAAGCTCAGGCCTATCCAAGGAGATTGCTGCGTGAAACCGTTGTTGCGTGCTTGCCTATGCCTCACATTGCTGGTCGCTCTCTCTGCTGTCGCCTGCACCGTTTCCGAGACACCCACTGGTATTGCTACTGCTGTGCCTGCGACCTCGGTACCTGAAGTGACGCCAACTCAAGCTGTTCCAGTCAACACGCCGGCTCGCGCTCTCTTCAGCGAGATGATCCCTGGTATTCCAGGCGACAACAACTTCGAATTCATCGAGTTGTACAATGCAGGAACAGAGACACTGGACCTGCGTGGCTGGTCCATCTGGTACCGGCTAAATGATGCACAGGAGGAGACGAGACTCTACCGGTGGGCGCACGCCGCGACGATCCCTGGACAGGGGCACTATCTGTTGGTGCGGGAGGGAACCGAACTGGGAGTGCTTCCCGATGCCTTCTATGACACGCCACTCTTTGAGCGGTGGGGTGCGCTGCAGTTGCGCGATGCTGAGGGTCAAACTGTAGATACCGTGGGCTGGGGAAAGGCGATCGGGGGTTTCTCGGATGCCCTGCCTGCGGCGACTCCGGTGGATGGGGCCAGTCTGGAGCGAATGCCGGGCGGGTCGGCCGGGAGCGGGCAGGATACGGACGATGGCAGCACGGATTTCCTGCTTCGGCCAGAGCCTCAGCCTCAGAACAGCGGAATGGCGGCAACACCACTGCCTGAACAGCGGCTGGATATCCTGGCGACCGCGCCTCTCACCGTGACGCCAGGGACTTCGTTTGTCATTGAAGTTATCGTGCAGAATCTGACCTCACGTGATCTTCGATCCGTGAGGGTGACGGTGCCGTTGCCCGATGGGGTCGTGGTCGAGTCGCTAGCACTTACGGATGGTGCTGAGTCGGATCGGTTGGATCTCCTATCTGAAGATGACGGCAAGGCCTCGTCCGAGGTCGCCTGGGTAGTCCCTGAGCTTGCAGCGGGAGCTGTGCACCGCGGTGCTCTTACGGTGCGGAGCCCTTGGCGCTATGGCAACGTGTATCTGAGTGGGTACCGCGTTGGGGCCGCCGACTGGCCGTTGAGCGATTTCGGCCCGGTTGTCTTGCTGACCGTGTCCGGTGGCGCGATCCCCATCGGCACGGCGCGGACTCTGGTGGGGAACGTCGTGACGATTGAGGGGACTGTGACGATGTATTCCGGCGGTTTTTTCGCTGGCAGTACGGGAACGAAGTTCTATGTCCAGGATGAGAGCGGCGGTACCCAGGTCTACTGCCCAGGTGGCAAGGGAGTCATCGTTGTGAGGATTGGTGACCGCGTGCGGGTCACCGGCGGTATCGAGGTCTACCGGGATTCGCTGGAATTGGTGCCGGCAACCTACCCGGATGATGTCGAGGTGCTCGATCTCGGAAAAGTCGAGATCTCACCGCTCGATGTGACCGCCTACGCGGCCACACACGATGAGGCAGTGCCGGGAAGCTTGATACAGGTCGAGGGCACTGTCACGCGGTTCGAGGAGTTCAGCTACAGCTATGAGGTCGATCTTCTGGATGAACAGGGTGACCGAGTCCTTGTTGATATTGAAAAGGAGACAGGGCTGAACCCGGAATTCCTTGAGCTTGGGGATACCTATCGCGTTGCCGGGGTCAGTGAGATCTATGATGGTCAGTGGCAACTCAAGCCGCGTGTCGCGGAGGACTTCGTTCGCGTCTATCCCAAGGAGCTGATGCTCGATGTGACCGCGCAGAACAGCGTGGAGGCCGGCGGGCTTGTCACCACCACGTTGACGGCCCACAACTACACCGATTCGCCGCTTACCAGTGTTGTCATCACGGCAACCGTGCCCATGACTGCAGTCGATCTGCTCTCAGCGTCGGATTCACCTGTTTCGGTTCAGGACGGAGAGCTGGTGTGGACGGTGCCTGAGGTCCCGCCGGAGGGCGGGAGCGCTATGGTAACGTATGTTGTGCAGCTCAAGCCGTCAGTAACGGAGGGGAGTTTTGAGACCTCGGTGCGTGCTGCTGCCGATGAGTGGCCGGATACGGTCTCGCCGGAGCCTTGGCGAGTTTTTGTGGGCAGTGGCGTGCCGATCTGGGCGATCCAGGGCTCAGGGTTTCGGTCGCCCTTTGCGCTGTCGGCGGCCTCCACAGAGGGCATCGTTACGGGGGTTTTTCCGGATCAAGGCGGTTTCTGGATCCAATCCCTGGAACCTGACGATGATGTGGCGACCTCGGAGGGGCTTTTTGTGCAGGTTGACACGGAGGAGCTGGATCCTGCACCTGATATCGGCGACTACGTGATCGTTGTGGGCAAGGTCCGCGAGCGCTCCGGGCAGACGATGCTGGACGTGGCCTCGACTGCGGAGATAGAGGTGATCACGGGCACCTTCGATATGCCCGCTCCTGTTGAGCTCAACCCGCCTCGGGACGAGGTGGAGTCCAGAGCCTATTATGAGTCCCTTGAGGGGATGATGGTGAAGGTCTCCGCTCCGGCGTTGGCTGTGGGCCCGACGAACCAATATGGCGAGACGCCTTTGATTCTGCCGTCCTGGGGCCTCGATCGCATTATGAAGGGTGAGCCCAAGGGGATGTTGATCTTCGTTGATGATGGATCGTCTGCGACGCATGTTGACCGCACAACATTGCCCTACGCTGCGAAGACGGGAGATCTGGTGGCAGAGGTGGTTGGTCCGCTGGCGTTCACGTATGAGAACTTCAAGATCCAGCCGATCACCACCCCCACTGTGATCAGCGAGGCGGTTGTGTTGCCGAGACTGGTGCCTGTGGGGCCCGACGCGTTCAGTATCGCCACCTTCAACGTCGAGAACTTCTTCGACGTTCTTGATCCGCATCCTTCGAGTCCGGAACGCCCGAGCATCAAAGCATATCGGGCGCGGGTGGAGAAAGCAGCTGCGACGATCGAGGCGATGGGCGCACCCACCATTGTGGGCGTGCAGGAAGTGGAGAACATCGGCATACTTGAGGATGTGGCAGAGCACGCTTTGATCGTCGACTACGGCTATGTGCCGGTCTTGGTCGAGGGGTCTGATTCGCGCGGCATCGATGTCGGGTACCTGGTGCGTGGGGATCAGGCGACACTGGAGGGTGTCAGTCAGCACGATGCCCCTGAAGGGCTGACCAGTCGCCCGCCACTGATGATCACTGTGACCGTGCACCTGGCCAGTGGCGATGAAACAGTGACTGTGATCAACAATCACTTCCTCTCGATGTCCGGTGGGGAGCTGCCGACAGAGCCACGGCGTGTGGCTCAGGCGGCGTGGAATGTGTCGCTGGTGGAAACGCTGTTGGCCGGCGATCCTGATGCGCAGATCGTGGTCCTGGGCGATCTCAACTCGTTCTACAACTCGCCACCGTTGGACGTGTTTCGCGAAGCCGGGTTGCATCATGTCTACGAATTCGTGGAGCCTGCTCTGCTCTACACGTATATCTATCAGGGTGAATCGGAGACGCTGGACCATATTCTGGTATCTCGCGCGCTCTACGATCATCTGCGCCGGGTTGATGCCTTGCACGTGAATGCGGACTATCCGCCGGCGATTCCGGAGGATACGTCACCGCAGCGGTTGTCGGACCATGACCCGCTGGTTGCGGTGTTCGGATTTGGGGAGTGAGGAGAGAATGGGAGTATGAAAGAATCAGCGCATGGGCGCGCCGCCCTGTCTGCTGTGTCGCTTTATCGCTTGCTCGCTTTACCGCTCATTCGCTGATTCTGCCACTCTGTCTTTCTATACTGTTGGAATATAGGAGGAACTTACGATGAAGGAGATACGGTCTTCGGAGATTACGCCGGAACATGTCTACATGTCACGGCGGCGATTTATGACCGGCACGGCGAAGCTGCTGGCCGGTGCGGCCCTGTTGGCTGCCTGCGGCGGGGTTACACCAGGAGCACCGGAGGACGAGCCGACCGCCGGCCTGCCAACCCAGGATCCGGATGCAACGGCTGTGCCGCCTGCAGAGGGTGCGGTGGAGCCGGCCACATCTGAAGCTCCGCAAACCGATGAGCTGGGCAACTTGTGGACGCCGTACCAGAGTGTGGTGGGGTACAATAACTATTACGAGTTCTCGCTGTCGAAGGATGAAGTGGCTGAGCTGTCCAAGGGTTACGTGACATCCTCCTGGACGGTAGAGGTCAGCGGGTTGGTGAATAACCCACGGACGTACGATCTGGATGATCTTCGAGCTTTCGAAGTGGAAGAGCGCGTCACTCGTATGCGCTGCGTGGAGGCCTGGTCTATGGTTATTCCCTGGCTTGGGTTCCCGCTGTCTCGTCTGCTCAAGGATGTCGAACCAACTTCGAAGGCCAAGTATGTGCGCTTCGAGACCGTCCTGTATGAGCTTCAGATGCCGGGATTGAACCAGCCCTATCCCTGGCCCTACGTCGAAGGTCTGCGTTTGGACGAGGCTATGCACGATCTGACGATGCTGGCGACCGGGCTGTACGGCCGGGATCTGCGGCCTCAGAACGGTGCTCCGATTCGCCTGGTGGTACCTTGGAAGTACGGTTTCAAGAGCCTCAAGTCCATCGTCAAGATCGACCTGGTGGAGGAGATGCCCACGACTTTCTGGGTGGCTGCGGGCGGCGGGGAATACGGCTTCTGGGCTAATGTGAATCCTGAGGTATCCCACGCGCGCTGGTCGCAGGCGACCGAGCGGCTGCTGGGGGAGAACAAGCGGGTGCCCACGCTCTTCATGAACGGGTACGCGGAGGAAG
>JAGHDT010000347.1 GCA_021159805.1 Anaerolineae bacterium | reverse complement strand
GCGCGAATCTCGGTGGTGATCTCCCCGGGCAGTCCCTGGGTAACGGCGGACAGCCAATGCTCAAGCTTGGGATCTGTCGGCGGAGTCATTGCGCATCTCCCAGTAAGGCGTTCACAGCCTGTACGTACGTGAACCACGTAGTGCGCTCCTCATTAAGGGCGCGCGCACCGGCCTCCGTCAGCCGGTAGTAGCGCCGCCGCCGTCCATCCACTGTGACCGTGTAGGCCTCGATGAGTCCGCCCTTCTCCAGCTTGTGGAGGGCAGGATAGAGTGTGCCCTCCTGAAAGCTGAGGACGTCGCCGGATCTCGCCTTGATCGCTTTAGCAATCTGGTAGCCGTAGCTGCTGCCCTTCGAGAGTGCATCCAGAACTAAGAGTGGTAGGCTGCCTTTTACATTCACGGAGAACCCTCCCTGGATCATATACTTAGGGATTCTAGGTATCAATGGTACTTGCAGTATACATAGAATTCCGATGTATGTCAAGTGGGTTTCTCCAACGAGACAGAAGGTAAGATTAAGTAGATCTCCATCGTCAAAATAGTGAGGAAGAGTGAAGTCACGCTGTGCGACGGAGGAGAATATGAGTAGGCGATCATTGCTCTGGTTGATTGGTGTCGTTCTGTTAAGTCCGTGTATGGCGGTGTCTTCAGCGGCCTCGCCGGAAGATGCAACACCAGGGACAGTGAGGCCGAGTCCGACGGCAGACGCTGTGCTCGAGACTGCGACGCCGGCGTCGGATGAGCTGCTGCCCGATGAGCCGGCCCCTCCCGGTGCGGAGCGTCAATTCAGCACGGACTTCAGCCGCCACACGGTACCCTATAGCGATATCCTGTCCGGCGGTCCCCCGAAGGATGGGATTCCGGCGGTGGAGGATCCGTCGTTTGTCGGTGCAGGCGCTGCGGATGGTTGGATCGAAGACCTGGAACCTGTGGTTATCGTGTCACTCGGCGGCGATGTGCGCGCCTACCCTATCCAGATTCTGATGTGGCACGAGATCGTCAACGATGTCATCGGGGGCGTTCCGGTTGCCGTGACGTTCTGTCCTCTCTGCAATACAGCCATCGCCTTTGAGGGGCGTATCGATGGGAAGGACCTGGATTTCGGGACCACAGGGCGCTTGCGCTACAGCAATCTCATCATGTACGATCGCCAGACGGAGACGTGGTGGCAGCAGGCGACCGGTGAAGGCATCGCCGGGCAATTCGCAGGCCGGCAGCTCACGTTCATCCCGGCGACGATGATCTCCTGGGAGGACTTCAAGGCCACTTACCCTGAGGGCAAGGTTCTGTCGCGGGAGACGGGAGTCAGCCGCCCGTATGACAACAATCCATATGCCGGCTACGATGATATCGAGAACTCCCCCTTCCTCTATGATGGTCCGGAGACGCCGGGCCGGCTCCCCCCGATGGCGCGGGTGCTGACTCTAGACTTGAACGGGGATACTGTGGCCTATCCATACTCAGTCTTATCGGAGCTTACGGTTGTCAATGACCGTGTAGGTGACCAGGACATCGTCGTGTTCTGGCAGCCAGGCGTAGCCTCTGCGTTGGATCGAGGCTCCGTCGCCGACGGTCGTGATGAGGGCACGGTCGTCGCCTTCTCACGGGAGTTGGACGGTGAGCTGCTGTCATTCAGGTCTGACAACGATCTGATTGTGGATGAGCAAACCGGCACGGTGTGGAATGTGCTGGGTCAGGGGAGTGAAGGGCCGTTGGCAGGGGCTCAGCTTGAGCCCATCGTTGGTGTCAACCACTTCTGGTTCTCCTGGGCTGCGTTCAAGCCGGACACCCGCGTATACGAACCTGCAGGATCGATGCAGATCCCGGCGGATTCCGAACCCGCCGAGGCTGACGCCCTGTCGGAAGATGTAGCCAGCACGTCGACGGAGGAGGCTGAGCTTCCCGCTGTCGTTGTGGATCAACTGGAAGTGGATTTCGAGATCCGTGTCTACCAGGGAGACGTGCCATTGGGCGGCGAGCAGGTGTTGTTTTCAGATGTCCTGGCCCAGGGGAAGCCGGTGGTGGTGGAGTTCTGGGCGGGACTGTGTCCGGTCTGCCGGCGAGGGCTGCCCGAAGTTCAGGAAATCTACCGTGAGCTTGGGGAGGAGGCCACCTTTGTGGCTCTGGATGTCGGTGTATTCACCGGGTTGGGCGACGAAGTTGCTGCGCGCGCCATGATTGCCGACCTGGGGCTGACCTTCCCCGCCGGCACGATCGCTGACCCATCGCCGATGCAGACCTACAGGGTCACCGGAATCCCCACCACGCTGTTCTTCAAACCCAACGGGGAGCTATACAGTCGCGACGGGGGGCTGGTAGGCGTGGCGGCGTTGAGAGAACAGGTGTCCACACTGATTGCGGCTTCCGAGTTGTGAGATGCGAGGTACGTGATGGGCCGACCAATGTTGAATCTGGATATCAACCAAGAGGAGCATCGTGGTCGAACTGCGGTTCTCACGCTACTGCTCCCAGCGATGCTCGTGTTGGCACTCTTGCTTGCGCTCGTCGGGCTGCGTGATGGTGCAGAGGGGGCGCTGGCCCGGCTCGTGGACCTGCTGCCGGTGAGCTATGCCTTCGCGGCCGGGATGGTTGCCAGTGTGAACCCATGTGGGGTGCTGATGTTGCCATCGTATGTCATCTATCAGCTGGGGGCCGCTGAGGATTCTCGCCGCCACGTAGCCCGTCGTCTGCTGCAGGCTGTGCGGCTGGCGCTGGTTGTCACGGCGGGTTTCAGTGCCGTCATTGCCCTTGTCGGCGCTGTTATCGCTGTCGGCGGACAGTGGCTGGCCACGGTGTTCTCCTTTGCCGGACTACTGATCGGTGTGGGGATGGGTGCCTTGGGGGTCTGGCTGCTCACCGGGCACCGAGCCCTGGGTATCGCCGCTGCTGGCCGCGTGCGCGTCACACCGGCCCGCAACCCAGGTAATATGTTCCTCTTTGGCATTGTCTACGCGATTGGCTCCCTCAGCTGCCCGCTGCCCGTGTTCCTGGTCGTGGTCGGAAGTGCCTTGGCTGGGGGCAGCGTGGCGGCATCATTTGGACAATTCCTCGGCTATGCACTGGGGATGGGGAGTGTCATTCTGGCTGTGACGGTCGGGACGGCGCTCTTCCGGCGCGCGATCTCCCGGTGGCTTGATCGCCTGACGCCCTACGTCCACCGGTTCAGCGCTCTGTTCCTGATGGGGGCAGGCGGCTATCTGGTCTTCCACTGGATCTTCATCGCCGGCATTGGTTAGTCCCAGAAGTCTGCAACCTGCGGGCCAGCAAACCTCCAGAGCGGGAGCCCGATTGCTGGCCCCTCGCTCTGGGGACTTGAGAACTGGCATTTGCGGTTCCTCCCATCTGTTTCATTCGGACTGTTGACATTTTCCAGACCCAATGCTAAGTTATGCGAGCGCAGTAGTGACGAAAGGATCGTCTGTAGACTAAGGAGCATAACTGTGATGTCGTGGCTCGTTGCATTCATAGGGCTGGTGGGCCTGATGTTCTCCGCGATCGGTCGGTCACTTGAGAGCGGTACGTGGGAGGGATTTTTCACGTCAGGGCGTGCCGGACGGACATTCCGTCCGTGTGGCTCTCGGGCTACGTGGTGGGTCCAGAATCCCTCATTTGAGAGCACTGCGGACGAGCTTGAGCAACGCTACCAGGAAATCATATCACATCCCTATGAACAGATCTACGTTCGCATCCGTGGAGAAGCGAGTCGCAAAGGTCAGTATGGGCCCCTGGGTTCCTACCAGCGTGTGGTGTATGTACAGGAGCTCCTTGAGGTGCGGCCCAAGCAGGATACGGATTGCTTGAAGGACGAGGACGAGGAATAGGCTCCGGCGGGCAGGTTGGGAGGTGGTCAATGCAGGGCACAGAGTTCTTGATTGTCTTGGGAAGTGGGGCTTTCCTCTTGGGGCTTGTCCTTATCATCTGGATTTCGGTGACGAAGCGACGCGGATATGGGACGCCCAATTGGCCCACGGTGGCGGGGGACGTGCTCAACGCCACGGCTGTAGAGCTCGATCGGGAGACCTCGGGCGGGATGGTCGCGACATTCACACCGATTATCCGGTATGCCTATGATGTGGCAGACACACGCCTCACCTCTGCCCGCCTGAACTTCCTCTCTGATGAGCAGCGGACCTACAAAGATCGTCATCTGGCCAGACAAGTTGTGGCCAAATACCCTGGCGGAGCGTCCGTTGATGTCTTCTACAATCCGGCTAATCCAAAACAAGCTGCGCTTGATGTACCTAAGCCGGCGGCGCACAATGCCGTGCTGATCTATGGTGTGACCAACCTGATCGCCGGTGCCTTGATCATCGCATTGGGCATTGCGCTGCTCTGAGCGTGATCCACTGTGGCCGGGAGATCAGCTCCCGGCCTTTGTTGTGGCGTGATTATCAGCTATAATGATCGTGTATATTGTTGAGTGCGTCGACTCCGAGTCGGCGATACCTGCTGGGGAGGGTGATCGTGCCAGAAGTTAGGGGACATATTGAGGGAAAGCATAGCGACTGTCAGGTACTGCTGTATGCGCTTTCCACCTGTATCTGGTGTCGCAAGACGCGCCAGCTTCTCGAGGACGAGGATGTCACGTTCGACTATGTCTATGTAGACCGTCTTGATGCGGAGGAGCGCAAAGCTTGCCGGCAGCAAATTCGCCGCTTCAGTGATCGGACTTCGTTCCCGACCATGATCTTCGATGACACAGACTGCATCACCGGATACAAACCCGATGCGATTAAGGAGCGGTTAGCTCTATGAGTGATGAGATCAGCATCTCCCCGGAGGCGGTTGACCAGCTCTACCAGCGCCTGGACCGTGAGGCCAAGGCCGGAGGATACAATCTCAACCCGGATGTTGCCTTCACGAAGGGGTTGGTAGAAGGGTTGCTGATCAATGAGGCGCGGTACGGCTATGGGTCATGTCCCTGCAGGCTCGCCGACGGCGAACGCAAACTGGACCTGGACATCATCTGCCCATGTGACTATCGGGATCCGGACCTGGTTGATTGGGGAGCGTGCTACTGCGCGCTCTATGTGTCTGATGAGATGCGCGATGGCAGACAGCTGCTGCAAGCGATTCCCGAGCGACGTCCACCGGAGGAAGCGCGCGAGGCCGGGGTCTCTGCTGCCAAGCCGACAGCTACTGCCGTGGGTGAAGCTGCGCACGATGAGGAACTCGTCGGGTTCACCTGGAGCGGTCTCCCGGTCTGGCGCTGCAAAGTCTGCGGATATCTCTGTGCTCGCCGGCGCCCCCCGCTCAAGTGCCCGGTCTGTAAGGCAGATCAGGATCGTTTTGAGCGGTTGATGTAGTGTGTTACGGAAGAGAGGGGTGAAGCTCAGCTTCACCCCTCTCTTGCTACTTCTCGATCGTCTATAGGTCCTTGTAAGCCACCAGAATGACGTCTAGCTCGTTTTCGACGGCCTGCAGCTTCTCCAGCTGTTCTGGTGCCAGGTCTGCGATCTTGATCACGGGCTCAAACGCCAACACGTAGGTACCCAGAAACTTCTCCAACTCATGGATCTTCTCGATGTTCGCTTTGTCCAGTCGGGCAAATCGAACCTGGGGTGTCTCCATCCGTCTCTCCTTTCGTCGCATCAAGGGTCTAACTCCATTATAAGGGCCTTCTCTGGCGGATACAACCTCTGTTGCCCCTGCTGGTATGTTGTCTGGTCTGGCACTCTTTGTCTGAGCTTCTTGCCGCGCGTCTCTCCGACACTATAATGGTTGGCATGTCCATCTATGTTGATGTCTCAGCTGCCGTGCACCACAGAGCCGGGCTTGGTCGCTATGGTGACAGCCTAGTGCGAGAGCTGTCCGGTATGATCCCCGATCGGCTGGCGCTGTTCTACAATCAGGAGCAGGGTGTCGAACCGCTGAGCGGGCTTGAGCATCTACCATCAAGGACGATCTCTTTGGGCTACAAGCCCTGGCGCATGGCGGTATGGATGGGGCAACTTGCTCGGCTCCCCTT
>JAGHDT010000515.1 GCA_021159805.1 Anaerolineae bacterium | reverse complement strand
CATCACGCCACCGTGCAAGAGTGCCGTGGCGGTGAACCAGGGCAACAGCCCGGCGTTCTCGACCGGGTCCCAACCCCAATAGCCCCCCCATCCAAGCACATCATAGGACCAACGCATGCCCAGCAGCAAGCCCAATCCCAGTCCCAACCACGTGATCAACGTCCATGTCCGCAGACCAGCGGTCCACCCGTCAAACTTCCGCGTCACCAACGCGGCCATAGCGAAGGCAAACGGCACGGCCAATCCAACGTAGCCCACATAGAGGGCCGGTGGGTGGAAGATCATCCCCGGATGACGCAACAGCGGGTTGAGGCCCTGGCCATCCGACAGCGGTTGCGGCAGCACATCGAAGGGATTCGAGAGAAACAACGTCACGGCGACGAAGAACGCGGTGATCAAGCAGAGAAACACGCTTGCCCAGGGTACCAGGGCTCGTGCCTTCTCCGAGGGGCGCGCCGTCGCCAGCGCCGCAAATAACGCCTGCAAGAAGCACCATAGCAGAAGGGATCCCTCCTGGCCCGCCCAGACCGCCGAGACCTTCAGATAGACGGGGATCAGGTTCGACGAGCGCTGGGCTACATAGCGCACCGAGAAATCATTGCTCAGAAATGCCGAGAGTAGCAACAATAGCGCCACACCCAGCAGGATCGCCAGTACGATCAGGCCTCGTTGGGCACTGCGTGCCCAACGAGAGTCTCGATGTTGCACACCCCAGAAAGCAGCAAAGGCCGCGTACAACGACGCGACCAACGATAGTGTAAGCAGATTCTGTCCTATCTCTGCAAGCATCTAATCTCCCGTCTGCCCGGGCACATCTTCCTCATAGCGCGTGGGGCATTTCAGCAGCAGGTCATCGGCCAGGAAGCGACCGTCCGGCGCCAGCCGTCCCCGCACGATCGCCTGCGCTTCGTTCTGCAGCAGATCCGGCTTGACGCTATCGTAAACGATCTCAAGGCGCGGACGGTCAGGGTTGAGGGTGGCTTCGTGCAACACCTGAGCCAGCCCCCCTGCCCGTTCCACGTCCTGGGGATCACCCGGAACGTGGACGATCGTGAACGTCACGCGTGGGCCCATAGCATCGTAGGCGATTGTATCACCAAGCACAGCTCCGGAAACGGTGAGGTTCTTGCCCAGCGCGTCGTCGCCCATCTGGGCCAGCTCTTCGACGGTGAGGAAATACTGTGCCGTAGTCCCGGTGCTCGATATGATCAAGTAAGCGACGGCTGCTACCATCAGCAGTCCGGCAATGATGAACGTAGTTCGATTCCGCATCGGACTCTCCCTGTCATGAAGCTACAGAAGCGCGTACTGCTCCAACGTTGCGCGCAGATCAGGACTGATCCTGCTGAGCACCTGCTGACGAAGCTCATTGGTGATGTCACGACCCAGACGTTCCCCCAGCACGGCGTGCTGGGTTTGCCGGAATCGCCGATAGATGCCGGCCAGCGCATCAGCACTCAGAGTGGGGTCGGACCGATCAACAATGCGACTGTCGCGAATACTCACGGGCAGATCACGGCTGCGCAGGTTTACGTCAGCTTCGCAGGCCGATGCCTCTTCCGATGTCGTCCGGTATGGGATAGCCCCACGGCACATCAATTCCACAAATTCGCGGAATACCCGCCTCAGACGACTCTTGTCTGGGTCTGACATCTGGATCAGGTCAACAAGATACAGACCGTAGAGGATCCGACTTGTCTCAAACTCCGTCAGACCCGATACACCGGCAATCGTCGTGATATTCCGAACGCCATCCACGATGCCCAGAACTCGCAGCTCATCGTCACGCAGGGCCAGATCATCACGACTCCCGAGATCGCCCGTCGGCGCAAAGAGCGAATCCGAAGTGGGCACAACGTGCTGGATGATCTGCCAGGAGTTCAGGCGCCGGGCACCCTCCAGCATGAGCGCGTGGGCGCTCACATCCAACATCACACAGCCCTCGCGCGGACAGCCCCGCTGATCGAACACGTAGATGCCCGTCTGCCAACCAAAAAGCTCGTAGACATCACGCAAGACTTGTTTCTCGTCGAGCACCATCTTCCCGGATAGCTGAGATGCCACACAGTGTACAACCCCGTGCTCAAAAGTCATCGAACGACCATTTCGTCCAGCACTCACTGTCAGTGTGCCGCTGTGCTTTCCAGAAGTGATAAGCATAATAAGATCCGGGAGAAACAGCTCCCGCAGATCGCCGTGCAGCGTCATTAATCCGACGGGCGCCATCTCACACTCGGGCGTGGCCCTCAGCTGGGCAGTGATGTCGATTAGCCAGTCGATATCGAGGCGCGCAGTGTCCACGGAGTGCTGGAGAATCGTGCGCTGCAGGGGCTGTGTAGCAGGCGCCGCAAGCCGTGACTCCAGGTCGGCGATCCACGTCTCAAGAAACTCCACCCGGATCTTCAGCAAAGGCTCCACTTGGTCCTGGGGCATTCGATTGAGCATCGAGATACCCAGATCATACGCCGTGCGCACAGGCTCCCTCGATGCCAGCAGCCCACGCATGTCGGCAAAGAACTGCTCGCGCCCGGACTCAGTCACATGGTAGATCGTCCGGTCACCACTGACGCCACGGGAATGCGCCTCTGCGATGTGACCCAGACGGTGTAGCTTGTTGAGAGAATAATAGATCGCGGCGGCGCTGATCTCGAACCACACCTCGACACCATCGTTCTTCAACGCCTGGCTGATCTCATAGCCGTGCATCGGACGCGCAAGCAGGAAACCAAGCACCAGCAAGTCGTTTCTCGTGAGCTTCAGCGTGACTTCTTCTGAGTCTCTGCCCGAGACATCTCAGCTGAAGACCAGAAGACATCATATCACAGACTTGACCCGAGAGAAATAGTCAGTGCTGAGCATACGCCCTTGGAATAGTTGACTTTGAATGTTCAAGGGTAAGTTCTATCATCCCAAGTTTGCCCACGGCGGCAAGTGCATCATCGAACTGCGGTACGACAGCATCGCGGACGTGAGCACTGCCAACCGCGTGGACGCGGGGCACTTCGCCAGCTCCGAGGAACCCTTCTGTCGTTGGGACGAGGATGGCGAGATCAGCTCCAGGTGTACCAGATGCCACAGCAATAGTGGATTGCCCACCTATCTGGAGGAAGGCGTGAACGTATCGGCACAGGTCAGCAGTGAGCTAGATCAGGGCACTACGTTTGCCGTGGTGCTCCCACTGCTCAACACTGATACACCGGCGACCTGAATTGGTCACCCTGCAGGTCTGTGCCATAATAGCCAATACCCGAAAAGACATCACTTGTCGAATTGGAGATACATCTATGGAATCAAAGAAGATCCTTATTGTCGATGACGATGCGGACCTCGTGCTCGCCACCCGTCTGGTTCTTGAGAGTGCCGGCTACACCGTTGAGGAAGCCTCGACCGGGGAAGCAGGGCTCGAAAAGATGCGCGCTGTGACGCCAGACCTGGTCCTGATGGATGTGATGATGTCGAACCCGCTCGACGGGTACCACACGACACAGCAGATCGCTGATGATCCCGTCCTCAGCAAAGTTCCCGTGGTGATGGTCTCCTCAATTGCGACATCGCAGTACGCAGAGACCTTCCCCACCAATCAACACCTGGCCATCCGGGACTTCATTTCGAAGCCCGTTGAACCGGAGCAGCTACTCGCCAAGATCAAGCGCTACGCGCAGTAGCACCACAGCAGGGCACCGTGCAGCCGCCGATCTGTCGGGTTGGCGGCTGCTACGGCAGCAGAACCCAATCGCTGCTATGGTTCTGCGTCGACACCGTCATCCGCAGCTCTCGCTGCCCGATGAGTTCAGGGGACCTCCCGCGGGCACTTGCCCTTCAAGGCTGTCGCCGACCCCTGCGGTAGCGTGTTCGCTGCGCTAAGGCAATTCACAGAGCGCTGCTGGAGATCCTCCGCACCCAAACGTGTCGTGCAAGGTACTGCTGGTCTGCCCACTATCCTGCCTCCGATCTCTCCCCCTCTGAATCTGGATGAACACGTCTGAACTCGGTGTGCCCCCTTGACACGTATGATATAATATCTATGGGCGGTTCCTACGGGGGTGCACACTCCTAGGGTCCGTACTCCTCTGTAGGAGGTGATGTATGAAACATTTAGCGAAGCGGGGGACCCGGCATTAGCCGGGTCCCCTCCCTTTATGGGCACCGCATCCATTTGAGGGACGCCGCACCTGTTTCTCGGGGGCGCATACCCTTGAAAAACGACCTCGAATATGCTATTATTACTCAAATTCGGTTAGAATTTATTTCCCGGCCCTCACGCCGCTTTCCCTGATCTTGGGCACTCACAGGACCTAATGTATCCAGATAGCGAGATTCTCTTTCCGCCCCGCTGTATCGAGCAACTTGGTGACTTGCGCGGCCCTCAGTGGCAGGGCCTCATACGCCACATCTCGCAACTGCCACACAATCATCAAGAGGTCTTGGCCCTCGGTCTGATGATGATCCGGTTGGGCAGTTGTCTCACCTGTGATCTGGACAGTTACCGGGCTTCCCTGGGGTGCTGCACATGTGCTCGTCGGACCGTCAGCGGTTACAAAGAAGACGACACCTCACTGATCGAAGTCTACAGGAACTCCCTGAATGAAGTGCGCGTATTCGTGCAGAAAAAGCAGCCGCTATCGGTGGCTCTCCTCATTGAAGAAGACCTGACTGCCGTGCCAAGCAAGGTCCCCCTCAGCTAGCATATGCAGTCCGGGCGTCCCAGTCGCTGGCCTAGCTCCATCCGAAGGAGTGCGGCACTAGTCCGCGCCGCGGTTCCGAGCGCGCTGCTTCTGAGCATCGCGCTTCTGAGCGCATCGTTGCTTGTGTCAAGCTGTCAATCGGCGCAAGCGATTATGGTCGAGACCACAGGCGAGGAGTCACTGCTAGCGCAAGTCCGCGGCATGGTCCAATGGACACTGGGATGGCTCCGCCCTCTCCCCAATACAGCTCCAGATAGTGCTGTTGCCTTCACTGATCTTCCACCTTTCGGTGTCAACACCTTCCTGGAACAGGAAGTGGAGATCGAAAAACGCGAACGGTCTCTCCAGATGATCGCAGATGCCGGCTTCCGGTGGATTCGGCAGTCTTTCCCCTGGTATGACATTGAGGTTCACGGCAAGGGTGATTTCGACGATCGGCGCCACGAGCCATATCGCTCGGCCTGGGACAAGTACGACACCATCGTCGACCTCGCTGAAGCCCACGACATAGCGATCATCGCGCGCCTGGAGGCACCGCCGGCCTGGAGCCGCGCGGATGGCACAGAGCACGGCGCCTTTGCCCCCCCTGACAGCTATCAGGACTTCGCCGACTATGCAACTGCTGTGGTCGACCGCTACCGCGGACGCATCCGCTATTACCAGATCTGGAACGAACCGAATATCTACCCTGAATGGGGCAACCGACCCGTGGACCCGGAGGGTTACACCGCATTGCTCTGCCTGGCCTACCAGCGCATCAAAGCGATCGACCCGGATGCCGTGATCATCAGCGGCGCTATGGCGCAGACATCAGAGCTGGGCACGTGGAATTCCGACTATCAGGGCAACAACCTGATGGATACGATCTTCCTACAGCGGATGTATGCCGCTGGGGCCGGCGACTGTTTCGACATCGTGGCGGTCAACGACTATATGCTGTGGTCGGGGCCCACCGACCACAGGATGACCCAGCGCGAGATCAACTTCTCACGTCCGATGTGGATACGTGATGTGATGGTCGCCAATGGGGACGCCGCCAAGCCCGTCTGGCTCAGTGAGATGAACAGCAACGCCGCCCCTGAGGGTATCCCTGACCGGTTTGGTCGTGTCACGCTCGATCAGCAAGCCCGCTGGGCGCCGTTGGCCTACGAACGCATCCAGAGAGAATGGCCCTGGGTCGGGGTGACTACCATGTGGTTCTTCAAGCGCGCCTCGGACCAAGAGCGATCACAGCCTTTCTACTACTTCCGCCTGGTCGAACCCGACTTCACCCCGATGCCGGTCTATGACTCACTGTCCGCCTATCTCAGCGCCCTGGAGCCCACTCTCTACGCTGGGGTGCATCAGGAGACGACCTGGCCTCTGACCTACACGGGGGGCTGGGAAGATGTCGATGATCTCACGGCAACCCTGGGAGGCTACCGTCGCGCGACATCCGCAGGCGCCTCAGTCAGCTTCAATTGGGAGGGACGGCGGCTGGAGCTCGTGCCGGGTCCCGGAGAGGGCCTGATCCAGGTCACGGATGAAGCTGGCGCTGTTTGCGAGCACCTCCTCAACGGGAAGCCGGTCACGCTTGCCAACACATTCCTCTCCCTACCCCACCACGTGACCGTGAAGCGGCTTGACGGCGACGTCTCCGTAGACCAAATCGTCATCCGCTAGGCCACTCGCGCGCCGCCGCCTCGTAAACCACCTCTTTTGCGGTATAATTTCTATCTGGAAACCCTCGTCGTTTCCTTATTATCCAGGGAGGTATAGGGTTCTTGGCTGAAGAGTTCTCCCAATCAGAAGAAACAGACACCGGCATCGGTACCATCAAGCCCGTCAATATCCAGGAGCAGATGCGCTCTGCTTATCTCGACTACGCCATGAGCGTGATCGTGGCGCGGGCCTTGCCCGATGCTCGAGACGGGCTCAAGCCCGTTCAGCGTCGCATTCTCTTCGCAATGCAGGATATGGGGATCCGTGCCAACACTCCCCACAAGAAATCCGCACGTATCGTGGGTGAGGTGCTCGGTAAGTACCACCCACACGGTGATAGTGCGGTCTATGAAGCTATGGCGCGTATGGCACAGGATTTCTCGCTGCGCTACATGTTGGTGGATGGCCAAGGAAACTTCGGCTCCATCGACGGCGATTCTCCGGCTGCGATGCGTTACACCGAGGCTCGCTTGGCCCCAATCGCAATGGAGCTACTGAACGACCTCGAGAAGGAAACCGTCGACTGGATCGAGAACTTCGACGGCAGCCTCAAGGAACCCACCGTGCTGCCTGCGAGTTTTCCCAACCTTCTGGTCAACGGCGCATCCGGTATCGCCGTGGGCATGGCGACTAACATCCCCCCGCACAATCTTGGCGAGACGATGGATGCCCTCGTCCACGTATTGGACAACTGGGAACGTCGCAGCGACATCAGTGTCAATGAACTACTCCAGTACATCAAGGGTCCTGACTTCCCGACTGGGGGCCAGATTCTGGGCAACGATGCCATCATCAAGGCCTACGCCACGGGACGCGGCAAAGCGATCGTGCGCGCCGTCGCCGATATTGAGGAGATGCGCGGCGGGCGTTTCCGCATCATCATCACCGAGATTCCCTACCAACTCAACAAGACCCACCTCCTGGAGCGCATCGCAGGCCTGGTCCGCAAGGGTCGTCTGGAGGAGATCAGCGACCTGAGAGATGAGTCCGACAGAAACGGAATGCGCGTCATCGTCGAGCTCCGGCGCGGCACACAGCCGCAGAAGGCGCTTAACCGTCTGTACAAGCACACGCCGCTGCAGACAACATTCGGCATCCAGATGCTGGCCTTGGTGGATGGAGTCCCCCGCGTCCTACCGCTCAAGCGCTTGCTCCAGATCTTCCTGGACCACCGCATCGAGGTGCTGGTACGCCGCACCCAGTACAACCTGAACAAAGCCCAACAGCGCGCACACATTCTCGAAGGGCTGCTCATCGCCCTGGATCACCTGGACGCCGTCATCCACACGATCCGCGAGTCGCCCGATGTCGACAGTGCGCGTACACGGTTGATGGAGCGGTTTGGGCTCACCGAAGTGCAGGCCCGGGCCATCCTGGACATGCAACTGCGCCGGCTGACCGGCCTGGAGCGCCAGAAGCTGGAAGATGAATACGCCGAACTCAAGAAGACTATCGCCTATCTCGAGGGATTACTGACATCCCCGCTCCAACAGCGCTATGTGATCCGGACCGATCTGCTTGAGCTCAGGGAGAAATACGCTGACCCACGGCGCACCCAGATCCTACCCTACGCCGACGGAGTCTTCAATGAAGAGGATCTGGTCGCCAAGGAGAACGTCCTCGTCTCGGTCACACAACGTGGTTACATCAAACGTGTACCCTGGTCGGTGTACAAGGCGCAGGGCCGCGGTGGACGCGGTGTGCGCGGCATGGCCACCCGAGATGAAGATGAAATCCGGATGCTGGTCTCAGCCAATAGCCATGACACACTCCTGTTCTTCTCTGACCACGGCAAAGTCTACCAGCAGAAGACCTACCAGATTCCGGAGGCAGGCCGCACCGCCAAGGGCGCGCTGTTGGCCGGCATCATGGCCATCGGCCCCGAAGAGCATGTCACGGCCATAGTGAGCGTGCCCGACTTCGAAGAGGCCCGGTACGTGATGATGATCACGCGCCAGGGCACCACTAAGCGCGTGGCGCTGCAGGAATTTGAGTCGGTGCGCCCGAGCGGTCTCATCGCCATTCGGCTGGACGACGGTGACGAATTGGGTTGGGCACGCCTGACCCAGGGCAACGACGAACTGATCCTGGTCACGGAACGGGGCAAAGGGATCCGCATCTCCGAACAGGATGTCCGTGCGATGGGGCGTATCGCGCGCGGTGTGCGGGCTATGAGGCTCGCGGATGGAGACCGTATCGCTGTAGCAGAAGTGATCGAGCCGGACGGGAAGCTGTTCCTGAGCTCCAGCAGAGGCTATGGGCGATGCACCGACCTGAGAGAGTTCACCACGCAGCATCGTGGCGGCAAGGGCGTCTGGGCATACAGAGTCAGCGAAGCAACTGGCACCATCGTAGATGGGCGGGTGGTCCAAGACGATGACGAGATCACGCTGATGTCGGAAAGTGGCATCATCTTGAGGACCAAGATCGATCGCGTCCCAGTGATGAGACGGGTCACGCAAGGTGTGCATATGATGGACCTCAAAGAGGGTGACAAAGTGGCCTCGATTGCACGTCTCCTCGACGGCCAAGACGACGAAGGTGAGACCGAAGCAGAACAGGCCCTGTCCGAACTCCCGGATACTGCGGATGACACTGAGGCGCTTGGTCTGATCGAAGCCGAAGATGACCTTACGGAGACTGATACTGACGATGCGTCACCAGACAGCGACACGGTACTGTGACCGGGGTGTCCTAGCGCAGCGGTACCGCTTCAAGGCGCAAAGATGAACGGAAGGTGAGCCCAACGTGAGCCGAAGGCGAATCCAAGGAGACGGCTATGTCTGAAAAGCTGCGGGCCACCTCACGTGGTGGGACCCGTCCCAACTCCGGACAACTGGTTGCACTCCTTCCGGAAGCAGATGCCGACGAACTGGCAGAGACCCTAGTCGCGTTCGCCAACTCGGATGGTGGCACTATTTACATCGGTGTCGCCGAGGGAGGCGTTCCGACAGGCTACGACTTCGCTGAAGAGATCAACGCTGTTGTGGAACAATCCGAACTTAGGTGCCGGCCTCCGGTTCTGGCCAATTGGACCCAGACCGAGGTCGCCGGCAGGTTTGTCTTTGTAGGCCACGTCACCCGCAGCCACGAGCTCCACAGCCTCGACGATGGCCGCGTGCTCGTCCGCGCGGGCGTGGAGAACCGGCCGCTCTCCGGACAGCAGATCTTGCAGGTCGCTTCCAGCCGTTCTACTGGCGACTATGAGGCGCAATCAGTCCCTGGAGCAACACGCGCCGACTTCGACGACGATGTCCTCAACGAGTTCCTCAAGGTCTGGCAAGAACGCCAGGCGCGCCAGCTGACACGTCCCGTGGATGATCACCTCACCGAGAAAGGATGGCTGTCGCCGAATGGGCAGCCCACCGTCGCCGGCATCCTTCTGTTCTGCAAGACCCCGGAAACCTTCCTCCCGCGCTGCGGCGTGACCCTTGTGAAATTCGACGGGCAGACAACTCGGAGGACCGAAGAGACGCCAAGCTATGGCCGCCGGGTGGAGATCACCGGCCCCCTCGCCCACGTCATCACGCGTACGCACGACATCCTAAAAGAGGAGCTCCATCGCGGCGCGGTCGTTCGCGGCCTCAAACGTGAAGAACAGTGGATCTACCCGCCGATGGCTGTCCGCGAGGCCCTCGTGAACGCAGTGGCACACCGCGACTACCGGCTCAGCGGCCGCGCGATCGAAGTGAAGATGTACGCTGACCGCCTGGAGATCAGCAGCCCCGGCGGACTGCCTGGCTATATCACGCTGGACAACATCGTTGACGAGCACTACTCCAGAAACCCGCGCATCGTCAACGGGCTCTACCAATGGGGGCACATCGAGGAGTTGGGGATGGGCGTTGACCTGATGATAGAGGAGATGATCAACGCGGGGCATCCCTTGCCCCAGTTCAGCGCCAATGAGGCCTCTTTCACGGTCACGTTCAGGAGTGAACGTGTGCGTATGCCCCGGCTGGACAACACAGCGAACCTGACGATGAATGAGAGGCAGACCAAAGTCCTGAACTACCTACAGCAGAACGACCGGGTCCGCAGCCGGGATTACCAGGAGTTGTGTCCGGACGTGAGCCCGGAAACACTCCGGCTCGATCTCGCCGATCTAGTCGAACACGGCATACTGCTGAAGATCGGTCGCAAGCGGGGTACCTACTATATCCTGAAATGACCTGCCTGAAGAACCAAGACTGACACATCCACAAGCGCGAGCGCTCACTTCGGAGCGCCCGCATGCTCGCCCCATACCCGCAGCCATCCCGGATAGCTGAATGAATCCGTGAGCTCGAACACTGGCGGCGCGGAACCACCAAGGACTGCACACGCGACCTGCTCCAAGGTGCTTTCCAGGTTCTCAGGGTGCCCTTTGGCCTCAAACCCCAAAGTCCACCACATAGTTCTCGTGATTCGCACCTGCGCGAGTTCGACAGAACACCCAGACTCGCCCCCGGCATCGCCGGGCAGCGCGATGAGTTTTCCTTTGGGACTGACACTATACGCTATCACACGGCGCTTCTTATGCACCGCGACCCAATTATCGAAGGACTCGAAATCCCTGCCGCGTCGCTGTGCGTCAGCCAGAGGGAAACCCCACTTACGCCAGCTCTCGACGTATCCATCCCAGCCGGGGCCGAACGAAGTGAGCCGCCGCTCTCCCTGGCGCTGCTTGACCTCGACGCGCCCATCACGAAACTTGATCCCCAGCCCATCTGTGTCACGTTCCAATAGATAGTGGTCAATCCGCAGTGGCTGCGGTTCCACCTTGGCAGCGAGTTTCCTAAACCAAGAACGCAGCTTCGCAGGGATTTTGCCCTGACGAAACCATCGTACTTCAGCAGTCCAAAGCACAGAAATGCCCTCCTCGGACCAGTTGACGTCCCGTAACCCTGTGGTAGAACGCGGCATGCTTCTGCTCCCGATGCTGGCACTCACGCGAAATAGGCGAGCCAAAATCGATGAACCGGCACGACTACAGACCCAGCCAATGAAAGCATACGATCGATGGCCTATTCTTGTCCTTACCATATGGTTGGCTATGGCCGTTGGCGGCTGCCTCGACAGCCAGGCGCAGCCCAATGGTAGCACGAAACCCCGACAGGCCTACCGCACCGAAAGCGCCACCACCGTGCCGCTCCCTGACCTGGCCAACCGGCTGGCGTTCACCCGGGATGGCACGCTATTCAGCACCAACACTGACGGAACCGGCGAACAGGCCATCCCCCTGGTAATCAACATCTCCGGCAGAGCCGCCTGGTCGTCGGACGGTGCCTATCTAGCACTGGCCGACGAAGCAGAAGGGGGTACGGATATCTTCATCCTGCCGCTGGAACGTGACGGGACACCGATAGGCCGCTACAACATCACCCAGAGTCCCGATATCCGGGAATCCTCCCCGGCCTGGTCCCCTGACGGGCACAAGGTAGCCTACAGTGCCGTAAGGTCGGGCAACTGGGGGATCTACGTGATAGAGATTGGGCCATTCAGCGACTACCGTGATCCGATGATCCACAGCGATCGAAGGGTCTCACAGCACGTCCAGAGCCTGCGCTACAAAGGGGACCCCGTATGGTCCCCGGATGGCGAGCGCCTCTCATACACCTCTGATGTCGGCACCCGCTGGCAGATCACCACCGTCGCACTCCACGGACCCGAGACCGTATCACAGCCCGGCACCGAGACACCTCTGACAGGAAGAGACTACCCTTCCAGCGCCGTCTCTCCTCATTGGTCGCCTGACGGCAGCCGGTTGGTTTTTTCGGCAAACCCCAACGGCAACTGGGACCTCTTCATCGTTGACGCTGACGGCACATCGCTCCGCCCGCTGACCAGGCATTCAGCGGATGACTGGAATCCGGCCTGGTCGCCCGATAGTGGCTGGATCGCCTTCACCTCCAACCGCAGCGGAAACAGCGACATCTATTTGATCACCACCGACGGTGCTTCCATCGCTCGCCTGACGGTGTCTCCAGACAGCGAGGACTCCGCTGCCTGGTTGCCCCTGCAGTCCTCCGGGGATGCAGCTAGACCCCAGGAATCAGGTCGGCAAGCTGCCCACACGCCCCGGCGTTGAACCAGTCCTCGATGAGATGGAATGAGATGGAGTAGAGTGACGGCAACCCGAGCGAGCCCGCCTCCAGCCCGTCACGGATGGCCTCCCGCGTGAACCACCTCGCATCCTCCAGCTCGCCGTCATTGAGCCGTATCTCCAAGGTAGCTGCCTCTGCCGTGTAACCGATCATCAGGGACTGCGGAAATGGCCAGGGCTGCGAAGAGTGGTAGGCCAGAGAGCGGATATGGATGCCGGTCTCTTCCTCGACCTCGCGCGCGACGGCGGTCTCAAGACACTCCCCCGGCTCGACAAAGCCGGCGATGTTGGAGTATCGCCCTTGAGGCCATCTAGCCTGCCGGCCCAGCAAACAGCGGTCCCCGGCAGTGACCAGCACAATGATCGCCGGATCAACGCGCGGAAAGCTGATCTGCCCACAGGCCTCATTCGTGCAGCGGGACAGGTAGCCCGCCTCTTCAATACGCGTTGGGGCGCCACATCGACCGCAGAAGCGGTGCTGGCCACGCCAATGGAGCATGGCTTTCGCCTGCGCCGCCAACGCGCCGTCCTCAGGGTCCAGAAATGACGCGGCTCCTCGCAGATCAAGGAACTGCCCGAGCGACCCAAGATCCTTGGGAGCAAGCTCGCACGCGTCCCCCATCCCCACGCCGACGTAGGTAACATCGCCGAGCGTTCCCAGCAGTACGGTCTCAACTTCGGCATCGCCGCACATAGCCTGCAACGCGGCCACGTCGTCCGGGCTCAGCCTTGAGAGGTGGCCTGTGGTCCGAGCCTGGACCAGGAGCTTGTCCTGCCACACCACCACGAACCGAGTCGCAGGATCGGCAAACATCCGGGAGAGCCATCCCTCATCCAGCCGCTGGGCGTGAACTCGGTTCACTGTGTGTGTCACGAAGGCATTACGTTGAGCCAGTAGAAACGGATCCATAAACTTTGACATCCCCTATCACCCCACGCCGTCGGCTGCCAACGTAGTGACAGTGAGTTTCGTCCTGCACAGTGTGAATGGACGAACATGACGTCTACCTCGAAAAATAGCTTCCGCTCCCGGGCCTAAAGGCTTGGCTGCAGGCTTTAGGGCCTTCTTTGCGTCATATTTCCATGCTTGCGTGGTGTGCTGATGCACATGACGTCTACTTCACAGATACTCCCGTGCTCACAACCACCAAGCCCCGGAGCGGGCGAGACGCCCACGATCCACACACCCGGCCTTACAGTACCGCGCGGAGTGCATCCAACGTCGGCGCCACCACCGGCGGCGCAGCCACCGTCTTCATCGCGCTGCCCACATCCTTGAGCCCGGAACCAGTCAGCAGCAGCACGACCCGCTCGCCGGCGCTCACCATCCCCTTGTCCACCGCGCTCACCAGTCCAGCATAGGAGGCGGCCGCCGCCGGCTCGCAAAAGACGCCGGTGGCCTGCGCAATGATGGGAATCGCGCCCAGTATCTCGGCATCACTGACCGCCAGGAAAGCGCCGCCCGTCTGGCGCACGGCCGCCAGTGCTTTGACGCGATCCCGAGGCAGGGAAGCACAGATGCTATCAGCCACTGTATGTACCGCCACCGGCACCATATCCTCAGCAGCCAGACCACGATCGAAGGCCTGGACCAGAGGCGAAGAGCCCTCAGCCTGGATCCCCATCAACCGCGGCATACGATCAGTCCAGCCAAGCGCCAGGAGATCTTTGAACCCCTTATGCATGCCGCCGATGATGCACCCGTCGCCCACTGGAACAAAGACGACGTCAGGTACCTGCCAGTCCAACTGCTCGCAGATCTCATAGGCCGCCGTCTTCTTGCCCTCGGTCATAAACGGATTGTAGGCCGTGTTCCGGTTGTACCAGTGGACCTCACGCGCCACCTTCAAGGTAAGCTCAAAGGCATCGTCATAGCTACCGTCCACCAAGAAGACCCGGGCTCCGTAGATCAGGTGCTGGGCGATCTTGGCCGGCGGCGCGGACCTGGGCACGAAGATCACCGCCGGCAGCCCCACACTGGCGGCGAGCCCGGCCAAGGCTGCCGCCGCATTGCCGGTGCTGGCGGTGGTGATCACCTCAGCGCCGGCTGCCTGCGCCTTGACGACCGCCAGGGCGGATGCACGATCTTTGAAGGAAGCCGTTGGGTTGACGCCGTCATCCTTCACCCACACAGTCTCCAGCCCGACTTTCTCAGCCAGGCGCGGGGCAGGATAGAGCGGCGTCCAGCCCACACGCAACGGTGGCACCACGGCATCCGGCGCGACCGGCAGCAGTGCCTTGTAGCGCCACATGGTGCGTTCCGGGCACGCGGCCAACGCCTCGCGGCTGAGCCGCGCGCCGATAGCATCGTAGTCATAGACGACATCGAGGATGCCATCGTCGCCGTGCAGCGGGCAGACGTAGTCGACCTCATCGAGCCCGTACTCTGCACCGCAGAGCATACACCTAAAACCGGTCACGTGATCCATATGAGTCTTCCCTGGCAAATCCTAGTCCGGCACCACGCGCGTGCCGGACTCCCCGCGCAGTGCCGCCGTGATGTGCTCTGGATCGGTGATGATCGCCAGCTTGCCGCCGGCCTCCAGATATCGGACAACGGCCCGGACCTTGGGTTCCATGCTGCCCTTGGCGAAGTGTCCTTCGGCAAGGTAGCGCTTGGCCTCCGAGACGGACATTTCACTGATAGCCCGCTGATCCGGCCGGCGGAAATTGAGATAGACGTGCTCAACCGCCGTCGAGATCAAGAAGAGCTCCGCCTTGATGGATTGTGCCAGCAGCGACGATGCGAAGTCCTTGTCGATCACAGCCGCCACACCGCGCAGATCGCCGTCATCATTCCAGGCCACCGGAATACCGCCACCGCCGACCGTGATGGTGATGACGCCGGCATTGAGCAGGACCTTGACCGCATCCAGCTCGATGATCTCCTTCGGTCGCGGCGACGCCACCACGCGCCGCCAGCCCCGGCCGGCGTCCTCAACCATGCTCCATCCATCACGCGCGATCCGACCCCGCGCCTCTATCTCATCCATGAAACTGCCGATGGGCTTGGCCGGGTTCGCAAAGGCCGGATCATCGAGATCGACCCGGACCTGTGTGACCACGGTCGCCACGCTCTTGCGGATCTTCCGTCGCCGGAACTCATTGCCCAGGTTCTGCTGCAGCGCATAACCCAGCGCGCCCTGTGAATCCGCGCCACACGCGTCGAGCGGCACCTCGTGCAGCCCAACCGTCTTAGCGGCAATCTCTGAGCGCCGCAGGATGTAGCCCACTTGTGGGCCGTTGCCGTGGGCGATCGCCACGTCCCATCCCGACTCAATCATGTCCGCAATGTGAAAACAGGTCTCCTTGGCTGCTTGGTACTGATCTTCGACGGTTTGGTGCTGCTTATCCTTGATCAGCGAATTTCCCCCAATCGCGATCACCGCCCACTTTGCACGTGCCATGCCGCAGCTCCTTATCTCTTGGGTGCTCCGCGCACACGGGTGCTCCGCGCACACGAGGTAAAGACACGAACACATCAAGCTATTGAGACCTGCCCCTCCTGCTGGAAGTGCAGACTCGCGAGACCTATCTCAGATTCAACCCACGCGGCGAGCTCGCGGTCACGAACTCGCCGGGTACAACAGCATCAGCCCAACCGCCTACCACATCGTCAAGGCCATCGCGGCCTTCTGGACGTGCAGACGGTTCTCCGCCTGATCGAACACCACGGACTGCGGGCCATCCATCACCTCGCTGGTCACCTCGATGTCACGGTCGGCCGGCAGCGGGTGCATATAGATCGCACCAGGGTCCGCCAGCTTCATCTTGGCGGCGTCGGTGATCCAGTCCTGATACTTGTCCTGCAACTTCTTGCCTGCGACGGGGTCATCCGTTGTCAGCAGCGGTCCCCACGACTTGGCGTAAACCACATCGGCGTCCCTAAAGCCCTCCTCCATATCGTGCACGATCTCAAACCCGGTGCCGTACTTGCGAGCCTGCGCCTTGGCCTCCTCCTCAATCTCGGGCATAAGCATGAATTCCTTGGGGTATGAGAGGGTAACATCCATCCCAAAGCGAGGCATCTGCAGAATCAGGGACTGCGGCACGGAGATGGGCTTGAGGTAAGACGAAGCATACGCCCAAGAGACAACGATCTTCTTGCGCCGCAGATCGCGCCCCTTCTTTTCCTGAATGGTCATCAGATCGGCCAGGCACTGGAAGGGATGATAGATATCGCACTGCATGTTGAGCACGGGTGCCCGTGAGGCCGCGGCTACGGTGTTGATGTAGTCATTGCCGACCTTCCAGTCGCAGTGCCGGATCGCGATACCGTCGAAGTACCGGCCCAGAATCTCGCCGATCTCCCGCGCCGTGTCGCCGTGCGAGATCTGCGTCGTGCGGGACTCGATAAAGGCCGCGTGCCCGCCCAGCTGCGCCATCCCCGACTCAAACGAGCACCGGGTGCGCGTGCTGCTGAAGAAGAATAGCATTCCCAGCGTCCTATCCCGAAGGTACGGGTGGGGCTCACCGACGGCGCGCTTGCGCTTCAGATCCCACGCTACATCCAATAACGTCTCGACCTCTTCCTTTGAGAAATCCAAATCCGAGATCAAATCACGCCCGCGAAGAAACGTTTGCATACAGATACCTCCTAGTAAACGGCAGTCATCAGTTTCCAGTTGTCAGTTCCACGTTCCAACGTTTCAACGTCCTCCAACGCCTACTCTATCAACGCCGCTACGATCGCGTAAAACTCCGCCGACTTGACCACGTCGTCCAATGGCACGCTATCCAATACCGTGTGGGCGGTCTTCTCATCCGCCGGAGAGAAGCCCAACGCGGGGATACCCGCCCGGCCTGCCCAGTAAGTCCCGTTCGTACTGAAGTCCCACCTACCGGGCGTGTGATCCGGCAAGCCGATCAGCCGGCAGGCTTCCAGGCCTGCCTGAATCAGCGGATGATCCTCAGGAATAGCCCAGGCGGGGAAGATCTTGTCCACAACCTTGACGTAGCCTGTGTAGCTGGGAGCATCATAGCGCAGGAGTTCCACCGTGACATCGCCCGCCTCGCGGTTCTCCACCGGGATCAGCTCACGGATGCGTTCGACCTCGCGCTCGGGTGCCTCGCCGAAGGTCAACCGGCGATCGATGTAGATCGTGGCGCGGTTGGGCACTGCGTTGATGCTGGGCGTCTCGACCTCCATATCGGTCACCGTGATCTTGCCGTGCCCAAGAAAAGGGTCATCCCCAAGCTCGGACTCGAGTTTGCTGATCGCGTCGATAATCGGCAGCAGCTTGTAGATCGCGTTGTCGCCCAACTCATTGCTCGCTGCATGAGCGCTCTTGCCCCTGGCCGTGACCTTCATCTCCACGCGCCCTTTGTGACCGCGGTAGACCTGCATCTTGGTCGGCTCGCCGATCACCACGTAGTCAGGACGAATACCCTCCTCCTCGACCAGAACCCGCGATGACAGCCCATCGCACCACTCTTCCATATTGCCGAAGTAATAGGCCGTCCACCCCTCAAGCAGGCCCAGACGCTTGGCAATCGCCAGCCCGTAGACCATGCCCGGCGTACTGCCCTTCTCATCGCTGGCACCGCGCGCGAAGAGGACACCGTCCTCGACCTTGCCCTCGAAGGGATCCCACGACCACTCGTCCGGGTCACCAATGCCGACGGTGTCCAGGTGGCTGTCAAACAAGATGGACCTCGTACCCGACCCAATACGGCCGACGATGTTACCCTGGGGATCAAACCAAGTCTTGTCAAATCCCAGCCGGTCCATCTCCGCCTGCACGCGTTCACCCACCTCGCGGATCTCCGAATCCATCGAGGGAATCGCTACCAACTCGCGCATAAAGCGGATGATCTCCTCACGGTGCTCCTGGACCGCCGCCTGAACCGCCGCCACATCAATGCCACCTCGCTTACCTTTCATATTTCTCCCCAAAGCTCATCAGACTGCAATCTCCCGCCGGTGCGAGAGACTACCCACGTACCTGCCGCATCACATGAAATCTAAAGTGACCCGGCACAAAGGTACTCACGGAATAATCAACGATGTTCTCATCATAGCTGAAGAGCTGCGCCACAAGCCGCAGCACGGGTGTGCCCGGCGCGATGTGCAGACGCTCGGCCTGCTGGCGGTCTGCTACTTCAGCGAGGATCTCGGTTCGTGAGTGGTTGAGGACCGGGGTGCCGCGTGACAGGAGAACATCCAGTACGGAACCGCGGAAACCCTCGCCCAGATCGGCCTGTTGCAGGATCTCAAGCGGCACAACGTCCCGCAGATCCGCAACCGGCTCATCCTCGATGGAGATCACGCGATCCACAACGAGCACCCGAGCCAACGACGTCAGCTCCAATCCCTGGATCTCCGCCTCTGTGGCGTCACGTTCCCTCACGGACAGCCACGCCATCTCCGTTTCCATCCCCAGGCGCTGCGCCATCCGGTCCAGGCTCTCCAGCACCTCCAACCCGGCATCGAGCACGGGGAGTCTTGAGGCGACGAAAGTACCGACACCTTGGCGCCGCACGAGGAGTCCGCGTTCAGAGAAGGTGCGCAGGACATCGCGGAGGGTGGGGCGAGAGACGCCGAGCATCTTGGCGAGTTCGGGCTCTGTGGGAAGCTGATCGCCCGGCTGGAGTTCCTTGACAAGAGTGGAGAGCGTGGCCTCCACCTGATCGCGGGTTGATCGCACTCTGGGCAAGTGATTGAGATCCATTGGATACCCCCAACACTATTATATGTCAGACAACTGACATGTCAAGTGGAATCCTCGCAGCGCTCGCACAATAGAGACCTAACAGAAACCTAACAGTTATCCACAGGTTGAGCACGTCCACATCACCAGCAACAGCGTCCAGGCCAGACGCCCCACTTTGCTTCCCATATAGAAGACAATCCCCACTTTATTCCCATCCCCAACCAGAAACCAACCGCTGGTCCCCACTCTACACAGGTTTCCCACAGCTCTTCACGGGCCATGTGGATAAGTAGCTCAAACCGGGGATAACTCCATAGGGTAAATCCCATGGAAAAGACGAGAAGATACCGGATTCAGGAACAATCCTGGTGAAAAACGCGTCCATACTAGACTATAATAAGGTCAGAGAGAGGGAATCACAGAGGAGGCCTATGAAGAACCATCTGAGACAGACAGTGACGATCGCGATCATCTCGATGATCCTGGCCGGCGCACTCTCGGCAGCTACCCCAGCAGCAACCGCCGGTGAGTGGTACGCCGAGTACTTTCCCAACACGACCCTGGCAGGCGGGCCCGCGCTGACCGCCTACGAGACGGACCTCACCCACATCTGGGGCGACGGCAGCCCGGGCGAGGGCGTCCCGGCGGATGGCTTCTCCGCACGCTATACCCGCGATGTATGGTTCGAATCCGGCACCTACCGCTTCACCTATCTCTCCGACGACGGGCTGCGTATCTGGATCAACGATGTGCTCGTCGTGGACAGCTGGCAGGATCAGGGCGAAGTTTGGCACTTCACCGATCACTACGTGCCGGGCGGCGTCAACCGCGTGCGGATCGAGTACTATGAGAACTGGGGCTACGCGGCCCTGCGGCTGAGCTGGGAGAAGCTCCAGGGCGGGGACAGCTGGCGAGCGACCTACTGGCCCAACACCAATCTGGCCAGCCCCTCCGTGCTCACCCGCAACGACGCAGCTATCGACTTCGACTGGGCCAACGGCAGCCCGGACTCCACAGTGCCCGTGGACGAGTTCTCCGCGCGCTGGACCCGCACCCTCGGCTTCGAGGCCGGCACCTACCGGTTCTACGCCAGCAGCGATGACGGCGTGCGCATCTACATTGACGAGCAGCTGATCGTGGATAGCTGGGCCAAGCAGAAGCTGCCCAACACCCATTCCGGCGACATCACGCTGAGTGGAGGCAATCACGTCGTCGTTGTCGACTACTTCGAAGACGGCGGCGAGGCCGCAATCCACGTCTGGTGGAACCGTCTGGACCAGCTACAAGGTTGGGAAGGCCGCTATTTCGACAATCGCGACCTCCGCGGTGGCCCTGCGCTGATCCGGGATGATGCAGAGATCAACTTCAACTGGGGCGAGGGCGGTCCTGCCACATGGATGCCTTCGGACAACTTCTCAGCGCAGTGGACGCGCACCATCACCTTCGAGCCCGGCCTCTACCGCTTCAACAGCACCTCCGATGACGGACTCCGTCTGTGGATCGACAACGTGGACCTACGCCTCAATAACTGGGAGGAGCAGGAACTGACCTGGCACTACCAGGATTGGCACTGGCTGGAGGGCACCCACACGCT
>JAGHDT010000331.1 GCA_021159805.1 Anaerolineae bacterium | reverse complement strand
CTCGCCGTCACTGCGCGGCGGTACCAACGCCGCGATGGGCATTGTGCGGAGCGCTGCCATCGGTGGGGCATCGACTGGCCGAGCCGCTGAGGGGGATGGGGTCACGGATTACTCAGATTGCACGGATTACACGGATACTAGCGTCGCCGTTCTTGCTCTGAGCGGACGCTAGTCCGCGTTCTGCTCTGCTTGCCGTCACCTCTAGTGTTCGACCAGGGAGCACGCCCCGGGTCCACTCTGGTGATCACGCTCTCGTGTGTACTTAGGTGGCTAGGATGCCGATGCCACGGCCTCCAGAGCTCTGGGCAGGGCACAGCACGCATCAAACCGCTCGATCGTGTAGCCCCGTTGGCGTGCGACGTCGAGTGTCTGCTGCGAGGGGAGTTCCATCCGCGTCACGCCGGCGTCCAAGGCAGCCAATTCTAGCGCCACTCGCAGGTCGCGAGTGCGGGGACGCATACAGCCCAGCGAGATCTCGGTCTCTGGGAACATCGCCTTCACACGGCTGATGACGCCCTTGACCATCTCGGGCGTGGGCGCGGCGGCCTCGGCCATTGGGGTGCCGCGCGTCGGTGTGAAGATGATAACCACGATGACCTCTGGATGCGCGAATGATGTCAGGGGTCTGAGCAATCTATCCTCGTTGCCATCGAAGATCGTGATGTGCGGCATAACGTTCATGCCGGCAGCTTTCATACGATGGTAAGTATCGATGTACTCTTCTGTGGTGGCGTCGAGACCGAAGACGTCGCGGATGGTCTCGGTGCTGGGAATCTCCAGGCTGACGAAGTCGATGGCGCCGCTCAGGGTCTGCACCGTGTCCTCGTCCATCAGGCCGGGATGGATATTGAGGATCAGCCCGGTCTCCGCTTTGGCTTGCAGGATGGATCCCCGCATCTCTCGCATATTGAGGATGCCGCCATCCCGAGTCGAGCCGCCGCTCAGCAGCGCGCCGATGGCGCCCTTGTCACGCAGATCTCGGCAGGTCTGGACGAGCATCTCCGGCGTCATCGCGGGTATCATACCGCGCAAGTACTCACGATTGCAGTGTCGGCAGCTAAGCTGGCACTGGGTCCCCGATAGTGAGATAGGTGGGAACTTTGGTATTGGGTGATAGGTTTTTAGGTGCATAGGATGATCCGTGTGGTTCTGTGAAGTCAATACGGGATAGGGCGAGAAGTTACCAAGGGATAGACAATCAGGGAATACACGCCATGTTCGGTTGCGGACAGCACGTCGAACGAAAATGTTCTACAGAGCCAGCTGCGCAGCGAAGAGGGGCACGGGCCTCAACGTGTTGAGGTTGACATCGGCCCCAGCGGAGGTGCGGGAAGGTTGTTATCGGAACAGGTAGCACCTCCGGTTCCCTCGCCCATTCTGATGGGAGAGGGTGCGGGCTCAGAAGCCCGTGGGTGAGGGCTCTGTCGGGCTATTCTCGAAGTAGGGCATGCCCTCGATTCACAGGTGTATCTCCCCCTTAGCCCCTGTTGCCCTGGTACCTTTCCCCCTCGCATCACTGGGCTGCCAAAATGACGTGGACGATAGACTCCACGTCGGCGCCGATGACCTCCACTTCTGTGTCGAAGAAGGCTTGGACGGTGCCCCGGAGCGCATCGGCCTCCCAGGGCACGTTCACCAAGCGGGATTCCAGTTCCTCTATGGCATCCTCCGGATGCATAAAGAAGTCGCCGTTGAGACTGATGGATGCGATCTTCGCTGGATGGGTACCTTCGTCTAGCTCAAGCGTCACGCGCAGTAGCTTGCCGCCGGGTACTTTGTAGTCAGCGCTTATAGGTCCAATCGTGGCTTTCATAGCGCTCCGATCTCACTTGATCTGCTAATGCCAGCTCCTCCTCACTCAGTTCGCCGGGCACCAACTCGATGTCGAGTGTCTGAGCAAAGCCTTCAATCATCGCCTCCGTCACGCGCTCTCGATCGACGGAGCCCATCTCGCGCCTGATGGACGTCACACGTTCCTCTATACCTGCGATCAGCTTATCGCGGATCTTCTCGTCGGGTACCTTGAGCAGTCGGAACATCAGGTGTGGGTCGACCTGGCAGAGCAGCGTGCCGTGCTGGAGAATCCCGTGGAACCGGCGGGTCTGGGCATTTCCGGAGATCTTGCGCCCGTTCACGATGATGTCGTTGATGGGCTTGAACTCCGCCGCCATACCCAGGGACTTCAATCCCTGGACCAGGCCCGCGCACAGGATGTCATAGGACGCCAGGATGTTTCGAGGGATCCCGGGATAGGTGTCGGGCATAGTCAAGGAATAGGTGATCTCGCCGTCGTAGTCGTGGTAGACAGCACCGCCACCGGTCACCCGCCGGATCACGTCGACGCCCTCCTGGGCGCACGCGCCCAAGTCAACCTCCTGTCGGATACCCTGGAAGTAGCCGATGGAGACAGCAGAGGGCCTCCAGCGATAGAAGCGCAGAGTGCAGGGCGATGAACCTTTGGTGATGCAGCGCAGCACCGCTTCATCGATCGCCATATTCTCATAGGCGCTCCGGGCGCCGTGTCGCAGCAATCGCCATACTTGTCTCATAGATAAACCTCTTTGTGAGCTATGGGTACTAACAGAGCACAATGTTTGCGGGACAGAGAATGTAAGAATCGAGAATCAGCGAATGCCCCGCTGCGCGGGGCCAGAATCGGCGAATGAGCGAGTGAGCGATAAGGCGAGAAAGCGAGGCAGCGGAGCCACCCATCTGTGATTCGCTGATTCTCCCATCCGCTGATTCTCTCACTCTCTCATTCTTCCCAATACGACGCCAACTCCTCACGCGCCAGGGCCTTTTCGTTCTCCCCCAATGGCACGGCGTAGTTGTACATAGTGCCGCCGGGCCGCTCGTTGTAAAGCGGACGGTTGCAGTCGGGACACCCGCTGGTCCGGAACGGAGTACCGATGTCCAAGGCGCGCTCGATGACGTCGGTCGCGACATTGATGCCGGTGAGCCGTCCTTCAGCAAAGGCCATATCCTCGTCGCGCGCGCGGCTGCTGCTGATCAAGTAGCGTGCCAGCTGCAGCGCCCGATAGCGTCCGGCATTCGGGGCCGGCAGCTGCAGCTTCGCGCCGCGCACCGGCGTGAATGCGAACAGGGCTACGGTGCATCCTCGGTCGTAAGCTTCCTGGATCTGGTGGATCAGGTCCTCGTCGGTATCGCCCACACCGACGATCAGATGGACCGATCCTGTGCCGAAGACGTCCACGATCTCATCCAAGAACGCGTGGTACCGGTCCCAGCTGAACCCAGGCTTGATCTTGGAGAAGGTCTCCTCGGTGGCGCAGTCCAACCCGACGCCAACGCGGTTGACACCCGCAGCCTTCAGCTTCGGCAGCCATCCCGGCACGGTCGGATTCATACAGACGGAGATGGGCAGATCCGACACAGCGTGAACACGTTGCACCACATCAACGAGCATCTGCGGTAGGCCCGGGCTGAGCAGTGTCTGCAGGCAGAACCGTCCGATGCCCTCTGCTTCCGGAATGCGCGCCAGAACGCTATCAAGATCAAACTCTGGCCAGGCAATGCGGGAGAGGAACTTGTGATCGGCCTCGCTGTCGCGCGCCTGGGCGCAGAAGCGGCACGCCCCCATGCAGGTTTCTCCCAGCATCGCATAGAGGGTGGTTGGGCGCGCGTCCATGCGTGCCTTGCGCAAGCCCAAGACAACGGCAGAGCCCAGACTCAGCCGGATTTTCGTCATACCGTTTCCCACAGTATTCGTGTCCTCTTATAGAATCCAAGTGTGATCATAGTTTATCATTCTTCGGGTGAAAGAAAAACGACGGCTCCCCAGCGTCTTTGTCGTGAGGTTTCTTGAGGAGTACAATGCAGTCACAGCAAGGGCACACCATAGGCGGAGAGGAGCGGAACGACGATGAAGAAGGTGTTGATCACCGGGGTCTACGGTTTGATCGGGAATGCGGTCTACCGGCGTCTTCTGGATCATCCTGAAGCCTACGAGGTCCACGGTCTGTCACGGCGGCGCCATTCGTCGGACCGTATCTCGGAGGCGGCCGTGGCCGAGGTGCCCGACGCTCAGTTCCATCTGGCGCATCTTGAGGACTTCAATGCTGTGCGCCAGGCGGTCGAGGGGATGGACGTGATCATCCACATGGCCGCCGATCCCAGCGGTGAGCGGGGCTGGGAGAGTGTGCTGAATAGCAACGTGATCGGCGCGTACAATGTTTACGAGGCGGCGCGGTTGGCCGGTGTCCAGCGCGTGGTCTTCGCCAGCTCGCTCCAAACCGTCTTTGGGTACCGGGACACAGAGCCCTACGCAACGTTGTTCGCGGCACGCTATGACGAAGTGGATCCGGAAGCCATCCCGGCCCTGACGCACAAAGACTGTGCACGCCCGCTGAACCTCTACGCCAGCAGCAAGGTGTGGGGAGAGGCGCTGGCACACACCTATGCATATCGTCACGGCCTATCGTGCCTTGTCCTGCGCATCGGTTGGGTGGTGGCGGAGGATCGCCCACCAAACCCGTGGGGTCAGAACCAATGGTGCAGCCAGCGTGATATCGCGCAGCTCTGTCAATGTTGCGTGGATGCCCCCGACGACCTGCGCTTCGACATCTTCTACGGCGTGTCGGACAACGATTACAATTGGGTTGATATCGAGCACGCCCGCGAGGTACTGGGTTACGAGCCGTTGGATCGGGCGGAAGAGAAGATCGTTGAAGGTTGAACGTTGCAGGTTGGAACGTTCCCTTCCCAACGTGCAACGTTCCAACCTGTAACCTGCAACACCTCGATGTGCTTGCTTGCTGTGTCGCAGCTTGATCACTGATAGGAGTTGGACCATGAAAATCACCGACATCTCAACATACCCCGTTTGGGGCGGCCAGCGGAACTTTCTCTTTGTGGTTGTCGATACAGATGAGGGGATCTACGGCGTGGGGGAGGCTGGGCTCACGGGCCGTGAGCTGGCTGTGATCGGCGGCATCGAGCATTTCAAGCCGCTGCTCATTGGTCTGGACCCTTTCCGCATCGAGCACATCTGGCAGATGTTGTTTCGCGGTGGCTTTTTCCCCGCACAGCGCATCTTGACCTCGGCCATTGCCGCAATCGATATGGCGCTATGGGATATCAAGGGCAAGGCCCTGGGCGTGCCGGTCTATGAGCTGTTGGGTGGGTTGGCGCGCGACAAGGTGGTCTGCTACCCGCACAACCGTGGCCACGCGACGGAGGTCGAGCCATTGGTTGAGTCCTGCCTGCAGACCACGGAGGAGGGCTGGAAGTTCGTCCGGTTCGGGCTACCGCAAAACGGCGATATCCTGGAGCCGCGGCCCGCCGTGCAGACTGCGATCAAGCAACTGCAGACTGTCCGTGAGGCGGTCGGCGACGACATCGAGATCTGCTTCGATGTCCATACGCGCCTGGATCTGCCCGACGCCTTGTGGCTGTGCCAGGAGGCGGAGGCTGTGCGGCCTTTCTTTATCGAGGACCCGCTGCGCTCGGAGAATCCTGATTCCTTCAAGACGTTGCGGACGCGCACGACGGCGCCGCTGGCTGAAACCTGTTAGTTAAGATGTGAGCTAATATGGATTTCGT
>JAGHDT010000078.1 GCA_021159805.1 Anaerolineae bacterium | reverse complement strand
CCTCTACCGACATCGTAGCACCGGAGCGGAGGTGCACTCCCAGGACCAGCGGCGAGACATCTGCCCCGACGGTGTCGATGTTGTGCATCATCAGAACCTGAAGCTGCGGACGCTCCGCCAGCAGCCGGGCCAAGACGCCGTTCCTGAGCAGGTTCGGGATCTCAAACCAGTGGCCCACCGGGTGCAGGCACTGAGCGGGCACATTGTCGCGGTAGTCTGCCCCTTCGCCCATCTGCTCTGCCCAGTTGATCAAGGCCGTATGCAAGCTCTCTCTCACCTTCTGAGCCTGCTCGTCGAGGAGCTGCTGCGGCATCTCCTCCCAGGCGAAGCGCAGGTCGCGCGCCATCGGAATCATCCGCAGGCCAACGGCGCGGCCCAATGAGAGCGTCAGAGGCCCCGCGTAGCCGTAGTTGTCACGCTGCGCCAGGAAGTCGCGGATCGGCTCGTGCGTCAGGTAGCTGGTGGTGATCACGTGCGGCAGGCTCATCCCAACCAGCCGGCCAATGCGGCGGCTCTTGGCCAGGTGCACCTCGATAAAGGAGCGATGCACGCCACCGAGCTTGCAGAAGGGATGCAGCGCCTTCACGACGCCGGCCCCATGGGTCCAGCGACTCCCAACGCCGGCGGCCAGCGTCACAACAGCCACGCGGCCCTCCTGCAGGGCCTGCAGCCCCAGCTGCTCGAGCTCGTCGCGCTCCGCCGGTGACACGCAATTCTCAGCGGCCCCGTCTGTCAGGTCAAGCACATCCCCGGGGTGCACATCGCGGATCTCGGTGCTGGCCGGCAGGCGATTCTGCGCCAGACCGATGCGCCCGTTCCGCAAGTCCGCGCGAATCTGTTCGTGCTGAAGGGGGTCGAAACCCAGATGCGGGAGTAGCTCGTCCAGAGACTGGCCTTCGGTCATCTCCCGGGAGGACCTCGGCAACAGTTGATCAAAGAGAAACTGGACCGTGCCGGCCTGTGCCGGGTCCATGCGGCAGAGTGCGCCGAAGGCATCCAGCTCGGCCCGGCGCGCGGGTGAGAGTTCGTAGCGCTCCCGCTTGAGCAACTCAGGCACCGTGAGCGTATAGTAGCCGGAGGGCATCAGCGCAATGCCTGGTGTGAATTGTGAATCGTGAATCGTGGCCTGTGCACTACCGCCCGCAGACGTACCGACATCGTCGGCAAGCATCTCCGCATATGTACCACGCTGGTTGATAGAGAAGTCATAGACCACCGGATCTATGGCAAAAGGCAGTGCCCGCTCGAGCTCACGCTTGGTCGCCAGCATCGTGGCGTGGAGCCAGTCCTGAGCCTCCAGCTTGCGCTTGGGGTCAAAGATGAAACCCATCCCGCCGCCGGACATGCCGCCCAACATCCAGAAACCCCAGAAATCGTCGCCAAACGCCTCTTTGACCCGATCGATCAACGTCACCGTATAGAGGTTGTTCGCCCAGGGAATGATGGTCTCAATGGGGCCCAAAAAGTTCTGTGTCGTAGCCCTGCCGATTCCGGCCACATCGCCCACCTTGAGCAGCTCCACAATCTTGTCGAAGATCGCCATCGCCTCCTTGCGGCCCTCCCACTCGGCGGCAGAGCGCAACAAGTACTTCTCCGTGACCATCTCAAGAATCGGTCCGACGTCCTGCGCCATCCCACCGTGCACCAGGATCAGGCTCTCCTGGAGCTGCCGGCGCGTGACCTCACTGACCTCGGCCGTGGTCAGGATGTGGTGCACGGGGAGCAGCCGTCCGCGGCTGACGCCGTACTCCGGATCGCCCGGCCCCGCCGACTCGCCTGTGATGAGCTTCATGCCCGGCCACACACCGCCCGAATCCTGCCAGCCGCCGCCGGAGCCGGCCAACCACTCGCCCAGTATGGCCCGGGACGCCACCAGACGCCGCTCCGGTTCCTGCAAGGTTCCGGTCAACGCCTGGGTCTGCCCCGTGGCACGCATGCAGGCGGAGATAAGGCACGCCAACAAGTTTGTGGAGACGGCCAGGCGGGATCCCTTCGGGATGCCGTTCACCTTGCTGACCAACTCGATGCCCCGTCCGGGGCCCACGAGCCGCGCCAGCAGATCAGAGAGCTGCTCGCCGGAGCCTTCCACGCCCGGAGGGATGACTCCAGACGCGATCACAGCTCCCTTCAACAGCCCGAGATAGTCGCGGGCGTAGTCAAAGATCTCGGTCAGGTCAGTGATCTCGGCAGTAGCCCCCAAATCCACACTCGCCAACCGGAGCACCGGAGCGTCCACGACACGGAGAAACGCCTCAACCGGTGGCGCGGGATAGGGGTCGCGCCCGTGCACAGCCAGATCGATGGAGACGTTGAGCACCCGGGCCCCTGTCGGATAATCCATGCCCAGGAAGAAGATGTCGCTCCACCCGCTGTGGCTGAGATCCATCCGCACCGGCGTCGTCTCGTGCAGAATCGGCAACAGTCCTCCCTCCGTAGGAATCAGCAGCTCGCGCCGGATGCGCAGCGGCTGGTCAGCGGGGTGCCCCACCCGGAACATCCACTGATTGCCGCGCACGGAGCGCACGCTGTGGCGCACCTGGTCGGCCAGGGTCTGAAAGCCCAACCGGTGATAGGCCTCAGCCAGGGCACTGGAGATACCCTCGTTGAGCCCCTCACGGGCCTGGACCTCCCGGAACGCGTTGACAGCCTCCTCAAAGCGGCGCTGCAGCAGATGCTCATAGCCCTGGTAGGGGATGAGGCCGCGCCGCTGCATCCCGGCCTTCTGCGGTAGGTGGAACCGGTGGATAGCGTAGAGGAAGAAGAGTGCACGCACGCGCTCGTAGAGATTGTCGCTCTGGCGGCGGAACGCCTCGAGGGTCTCACACTCCGCTTCCAGCTCGGAGAGCGACGCTGCCGCGCAGAACGTGTCAAGAGACTGATCCCGAACCGCCGGATCGCTGGAAGTGATGATCTGTACTAGCCGGCCCGGCATAGCTATCTCCCATCAGCTTGAGGCACGACATCCCCGCGCCTCAGTGACTGTGTTGCCAGGAGTTCCACCAGGTTCGCCAGCACCAGATCGCGCTCCCGGCCATTCAGCGCCAGCGCGAGTTGGGCGGTCAGCAAGCCGTACTTCACGCCGACATCATAGCGCAGCGCGCGCTCCTGCAGGGCCAGGTATTTCTCACGCGCAGCCAGCCGAGCTAACGCCTCAGAGAGCGTGACCTTGGAATCACCGGGTTGCGCAGCCGCTGCTGCCACCCTCTCGGACAGAATATCCATCACGGTAGGCGTCAACACGTGCATGCCGAAGAAGCACAGATAATGCCCGGCGCGCAGCCCCGGCACAATCAATCTGAGCTCTGCTGCCGTCGGCGTGGGCTTCTCCATCACCGTCTCGACGACGTAGAGATCCTTCCTGCCGGACACCCGGCGACCGCCGACGGTGCCGTAGTAAGGCAGGAGCGTCTCCCGGGTCGCCTGAACCGCCGAGACCGCGCACTCCTCCGCCTGCGCCACGGCGACGAGCTGGCGCGCGCACGACCTCGTCTCACGGCTCACGTAGAGATGGTCCCCCACAAGGTGCAGGAAGGGGTCACCGCCGACGAAGTCCCGCGCACAGTAGACCGCGTGCCCGTAACCTTGCGGCTCCTCCTGCGGAACGAAGGTCACGCGCCCGAGGTGATCACCCAGGACTTCGCCGTAAGGCCCCTCGTCACCCGGGGCGACCACCACAGCGATATCTTTCACGCCCGCACTCAGGACCTCCTCGACCAGGATGCTCAATACCGACTTCTCGGTACCATCCCGATCGATCAGCAATTGCAGAGGCAGGGAGCGCTGATTTCGTCCGGCTGCAGTGATTACCGCCTTTGTAACTTGCATAAGACTGGTTCCTCCGTATGGATGGTGGTCTCAACCAAGTCATCTCCGCACACGTTGTCGTGAGCGCCATCGCCAGCCCCGAGATACAAAGCTCCGCGTTCGCCGGCCCTCGCTTCCCGGCCCAGGACACTCTTTCAAGAAGACGGCGACCGGCGCTTAGCCTGCCCTGCTAAACAAGAGCCGCTGCCAACGATGGCTGAGATTGCCGACATCCGGCGCGTACGTGTCGACAAGCTCGAACTCCCTGTCCGCCATGAAAGCCGCCAGGGACGCAGGCTCGTAAGCGCGGATCGTGAACAGTTCCACGGTCTGGCCCGGTTCCAACACCATCTCGACATCCAAGCACGACAGCTGGATACGCTCGGTTGCCCGGAAGGAGAAGGTGAACCGCAGCGTCTCCAGAGCACCGTCCGACCGCTCCTCACGGAGGATCTCACCCAACTCACGCGACAGGCCGAGCGCTCCCAACAGCCGGTCAAAGAATCCACTCAGATTGTCAGGAAGGTGCGACAGCCGCATCCGCAACTTCGCATTCTGGTGCTCTGTAGGCTGGGTGGGCACAACATCAAGGTAGAGATAATCACGTGGTGGGACCAGATTCTCCAGCAGACCCGCAACGTGCATCTGGTCAAAATTGCCAAAGGTACCCCCGATCATCGCGAAGACCCGCACGTGATCCTCCTGGACCACCTCGTGCAGCTGTCCGGCAAAGGCGGGATCGCTGAAATCGGCCAGCACAAAGGACTGGCGATAGGTATCCTCGTTCAGGTTCTCCGCGGCTAGCTCAAGCATGCTCTCCGACGAATCGACGCCAACGTAGTGCAACTCGTAGCCATCAGCCTGCATCTGACGGAGTAGCATCTTCTCCGGCCCGGCATTGCCGCACCCCAGGCTGACAAAGGCAATGCGTAGATCCTTGCGCCAGAACTCCTGCTCCTTGAAGAAACGATATTCGTCTTCCCAGGCAATCTGGGCCAGGTCGTCATTGCGATAGCTATAGAACACGGTGGCCCCGTTCAGTAGATAGAAGAGGTTTTGGGGTACGCGCCCCTGCGAAATGAATTCGCTGAGGTAGTTAGTCTCAAGAGTGTCAAGATCGCAAAACACCAGACGTTCGCGCATATGGGTCTCCCACAGTGGTCGAAATCGGTCAATAACGGCAGTAGCGCCCGAGTACACAACGAGCTGAGTGCCGACGATTATAGCCCAGGCGAGCCAACAGGGGAAATCACGCAGGCATGAAAGAACGCCACCGCATTCTGCGGTGGCGTTCGTCACATCACGCTAAGCGAGAGCCGGTTCCGGCTCGTCAACGTCCTCTGCGGACGCGTCCTCTGGGGACGCGGCTTCTGCAACTACGGCTTCCGCAGCCGCGGCTTCCGCGACCGCCGGTTCATCCGCCGTCTCAGGGACCGGAAGAAGCGCACACTTCAGAACTTCCAGGATGTCCTCAACCGGAATGAACTCTATGTCCTCCCGGACCTCTTCGGGGATCTCCTCGATATCGACCTCGTTGTACTTCGGCACGATCACCTTCGTCAAACCAGCACGGTGCGCAGCCAGGGCTTTGAGCTTCAAGCCGCCGATCGGCAACACATGTCCCTGGAGCGTGATCTCACCGGTCATCGCCACACACGGGTCCACCGGACGCCCGGAGAGCAGTGACACCAACGCCGTCACCATCGTGACACCGGCCGAAGGGCCATCCTTGGGCACAGCGCCGGCGGGCACGTGCAGGTGCACCTTGCCGCGTCCTTCCCTCTCTCCAAGGCCGAGCTCCTCGAGGTGCGATTCGATGTAACTCAAGCCGATGCGAGCTGACTCGCGCATCACATCGCCCAACTGGCCCGTCAAGATCAACTGCTCATCCGATCCCGGCATCGTCGCTGCCTCGACAAAGAGGACCTCACCACCGGAGGGCGTCCACGCCAACCCCGTCGCCACACCGGGCTTCTCAGTCCGCAGCGCAGCTTCAAAGCGGTATCGGGGCTTCCCGAGATACTCGCGAGCCTTCTCGGG
>JAGHDT010000053.1 GCA_021159805.1 Anaerolineae bacterium | reverse complement strand
GTCTGAGTGTCATAGGGTTACCCAATCTTCATCAAATGGAGGGCTGTGGTGAGCTACTCGATGGTAGATTCTGTTGACTATTCTACTACAGAAGGTGAATTAGCTTTGGCGAGCATCACAAGTATAATCCTGGCGGATGTAGGTGGCGCAATTGTAAGAACTACTGCGATCTCTGCGAGAATCGCTCACTGTCAACCGCAAAGGGGTTTGATCCTATGGCAGACACACGACCGAATATCATATTCATTATGTCCGATGATCACGCGGCGCACGCGATGAGCTGCTATGGCAGCCGAATCAACCAGACGCCGAATCTCGACCGTATCGCCAAGGGCGGCATGCGCTTCGACAACTGCTTCTGCACGAACTCGATCTGCACGCCCAGCCGCGCCGTGATCCTCACGGGGACGTACAATCATATCAACGAGGTCACGACGCTGTCCACGCATATGGACAACCGTCTGCAGACCTATCCTAAACTGCTGCGTGAGGCCGGGTACCAGACAGCACTGTATGGAAAGTGGCATCTGGGCATCGGCCCGGAGCATTGCCCCACCGGCTTCGATGACTGGGCGGTAGTTCCTGGGCAGGGCATCTACCATAACCCTGAGTTTATCTTCAAGTCGCCGAACGGCGACACGGCGCTGGATGGCGACACAACGCCGAACGGTGGAGAACGCCGCACCGTGATGGGCTACGTCACTGACCTGATCACCGACTATAGCATCAACTTTTTGAGGGAGCGTGATCCTGACCGGCCCTTCTGTATGATGGTCCACCACAAGGCTCCGCACCGCCCGTGGGTCTCGGATGAGAAACACGCCGCGATGTACCTCAACGAGGAGATCCCTGAGCCCGAGACGCTCTTCGACGACTATGCCAACCGTGCATCGGCAGCCGCGGCCGCTAAGATGCGCGTGGGCGTCGATATGAACAGTATGGATCTCAAGGTCGAGATGCCCCGGGGGATGCCCGAGCACGACATGCGCAAGTGGGCGTACCAGCGCTATATCAAGGAATATCTGCGGGTCATCGCGAGCATCGATGACAACGTCGGGCGGCTGTTGGATTATCTTGACGAGGAAGGTCTCACAGAGAATACGCTGATCATCTACACCTCCGATCAGGGCTTCTTCCTGGGTGATCACGGCTGGTACGATAAGCGTTTTATGTACGAGGAGTCCCTGCGGATGCCCTTGATCCTGCGCTTCCCGCGCGAGGTGGCCCCCGGCACGGTCAATGATGATATCGTGCTCAATCTGGACTTTGCGCCGCTCTTCCTCGATATTGCCGGCGTGGAGATCCCCGGCGATATGCAGGGCGAGAGCTTCCGCCCGCTGCTCCACGGTGAGACGCCGGGCGATTGGCGCGAGGCGATGTACTATCGGTACTGGATGCACAAGGCACACCACAACGTCTACGCTCACTACGGCCTGCGCACCAAGACGCATAAGCTGATCTATTACTACTCCGATGCCCTGGGTCAGGCCGGCGCCATCGACGAGACGTACGGCCCCGAGTGGGAGCTCTTCGACCTCGAAGCGGACCCCCACGAGCTCAACAGCGTGTTCAACGATCCCGTCTACGCCGATAGGGTGAAGGAGCTGAAGGACACGTTGCACAAACTCCAGGCTGAGGTAGGCGACGAGAGATACTACAAGGACGTGGACTAACGGAGAACTGTGGTAACGGTTGTTACAGGTTTGAACGTTCGAACGTTCAAACCTGTAACCTTGTGTATGGGGGGTGCCCTTGAATCGAATTACTGATTTTGGCGAGGTCAGCCGCGTTTCCGTGACGGTTTTGGTCGACAACCGGGCCGACATGATCGTTCGTTCGACGGATGATGTGATCTATTTCACCGACAAACCGCTGTTGGCCGAGCATGGGTTTGCAGCTTTGGTCGATCTGGAGGACGTCGGCATACGGATCCTGTGGGATGCCGGTGGTACGCGCGTGACGCTGATGGAAAATGTGCGCCGGATGGAGGTGGATCTCGGTACGGTGGAGACCATCGTGCTGAGCCACGGGCATTGGGATCACATCGGTGCGATTGCCGAGGTCCTTGAGACGATGGCGCGGCGTCCCGGGCCACAGGAATGGCCCTCCAATAAGTCTCCAGACGAGGCTGAGGCGTGGGTCAAGGCTCAGCGTGTGCCCATTGTCCTGCACCCGGCAGCCCTGCGTGAGCGCTGGAGTATCGGCAAGGACGGCAAGCGGTTCGGTCCTGTAGCCCCACCGCCGACGGGCATCTGGGAGGCGCTCGGTGCCGAGATTGTGCGCTCAGAGGGACCCTACCGGCTTGGCCGGGGTTGCTGGACCACAGGCTATGTACCGCGCTGCAGCTTTGAGCATTCCGGACGGTCGACACGCGCGTATTACCGTGACGGTAACGAGTTGGTGCGGGACGATATCGAGGACGATCAGGCGCTGATTCTCAACGTTGAGGGCAAAGGCCTTGTGGTGGTCGCCGGGTGCGCGCACTCGGGCATCGTGAACACGGTGCAATACGCGCAGGTAATCACCGGTGTTGAACGCATCCACGCGGTGCTGGGCGGGTTTCATCTCGCTCGGGCCGAGGACGACGAGCTTGACCAGACCATTGCGGCGTTCAAGGAGTGGGCGCCGGATCTGATCTCACCCTCACACTGCACGGGTTTCGGCGCCATCTGTCGCTTTGCCGCGGAAATGCCGGACGTGTTTGTGCCGGGAGTAGTGGGGGTGACGTACCGTTTTTAGGGTACTGAGGGATAGAGGGCCAAGGTACCACGGGACACACAAGTGCCATGTTCCCAAGTACCTTGGTGCCTTGTCCCCTATCTCTACACCTTATTTCTTACGCCATCCCAGCGCATCCGTAACCTTGCAGGCTTCGACGCACGCGCCGCAGGCGAAGCAGTCGGCGTGGAGTGTCTTTCCCTCGTAGAAGTCCTTCATCGCTCCCGAAGGGCACGCCTTGACGCAGGCCTGGCACTGTTTGCAGGCGTCCTGGTTGATGCGCGGACGGAAGATGCTGACCTGCTCAGCCACCCAGCTCAACAGCCCAAAGGGGCAGAGGAAGCGGCACCAGGGCCGGTAGATGAAGAGGCTGCTGACCAGAATGGCGATGACGGCCAGTATGATGGGCAGCGTGAAGTTGAACTGGAAGAGCTGGAATGGGTCAATCACGCCGATCCAGTCCAATCCGGCAACTGCCAGCCCGGCGACCAACACAACGAAGGCGATGATACGGATCGTGTTGCTCAACCAGAATGGGGGCTGCCATTTGGGCGTGGGTACGCGATGGAGTAAGTCCTGGAGCAGACCCAGCTGGCAGGCATAGCCGCAGAAGGATTTGTTCGAGATCACGGTGATCGCCAGCATAACGACCAGCATCCCGACGACAGGTGCCACGAGCTGCTTCTGGACCAGAAGTCCTTTCAATAGCGTGCGGACGGAGGCAACGGGGTTGGGATTCAACGCTGGGGCCAGGAGGGCGCCGTAGATGAAGCCGAAGAGGATCATGCCACCGATGACGAAGGCCGTTCGTGTGCGTCTTGACATCCGGTGACGCGTGAGCAGCACCGTTGCTACGACAGTGACGATGATCCACACGACGAACTTGGTCAGGATGAGGGGGTTAAGTGCGAGCCTGCTTGGTGTCATTGAGAATACTCCTCCGGTGGATGAACTAGGCCGTGGCCGGTTGGCTTGAGTCCAGGATGCGCCGTCCCAGGGGCAGGGCTAGGGCTACTAGCAGCGCCAGGCTCAGCAGCGGTGCGGGGAGGAACATCGAGAAACTCCCTGCCTCGATCGCGGTCACGATACCGAGAGGCAGCCCTGCAGTCAGTTCCAGCAGCGCGGCACCGAACCCGATCCAGCGCACCGATGGGGTGGGTTTGGTGATCAGCAAGACGGTGAACACGCCCCAGCCCAGGGCAGCGACCCAATTCAGTCGCTCCACGGCTACAAAGATGGCCGCACCACCACTGACGATCATTTTGTCTGTGCTTGCCACGCCGTTCATGAATGAGAGCACCATCGCTATGCCGGAGAGAAGCCCGATTGCCAGGACGCGCCAATCAAGGCGGCGCACAACTTGGAGCATAAGCACGAAGAAAATCAGATTGGGGACAAAGACCAACGCATTAGCGGGTGGCAGCCCCCGCGTTAGCGGCGGAATCATCTGGAAGAAGCTGCCCTGCAGTGCCAACACGTCGGCAATCACGCCCAACGTCCACGCCCAAGGTTTGCGCAAACCGAACCCGACGGCCGCCAAGGCCCACAGCACTCCGGCGATCACGCCGATGTCGCTGAGCACAGGGAAGATATACTGCACGATGAGCCCCTCATCGGGGCGTCCTGCAGCAACTTCCGCTACCATCACTGGGTCATACCATTGCACAAACAGCAGTAGGGTTCCAGCAATGCCCAGGAGTGCCCCAAGCGACGCGATGATCATACCGAGGTTGTTGTTGGTCTGTTTCTCCATGAATGAGTCTCCTTGATATCAAAGAATGCAAGCACACAGCTGTTCTTCTCAGGATAGCAGCCGGCCCCAGCGTGGTCTTTGACAAAAGTCAACTTATCGAGGTTCTGCCTTGGCAGCCAGACCAACTGGGTCGAGGATACGAATCTCCTCACGTTCCACTTCGATGAGGCCCTCTTCTTCCAGGCCGCGCAGGGCGCGGTTCAGGACATACGTGACCGTGCCCAGGCGTGCCGACATCTCCGCCTGTGTAGCCCACGACTCCCGCGGCAGAATGTTATCCTCTGCGTTGGTCAGAAGCTGGTGGGCCAGGCGCATCTCGACCGTACGCAGCGAGAGATCTTCGACCAAGTCGACCAGCTTGAGCACCCGTTTTGCCAGGTTGCGGGCGATGTTCTGCGTCAGTGCCGGATACCGATCCTGAAGCTTGACAATGCTGTCCCTGGGAATCACCCAGAGGCTGGAGGGCTCCAGCGCGATGATGGTGACCGGATTCGGTGCGTCTGCGAAGACGCCGGCGGCGTTGAAGAGTTCACCTGGGCCAAAGATGGTCAGCGTCTGTTCGCGCCCTGAGGCGGCAAGCCGAACGGCTTTGAGTCGCCCTGTCTTGACAATCCCCAAGCCCACGCACGGTTCATTCTCGAATATGACGATCTGGTCGGCTTGATAGTGGTGGTAGTGGATGTGCCTGGCAACGGCGACGATTATGTCGGGCTTGAGACCGTCAAAACAATCTGTGCGGGCGAGCGCTGCTGTCAGCTCGTCGGTTTTCTTTCGTGTCGTGTCGGTCATCCCAAAGAAATCCACCTTTCCGTATCCCGGGTACAGCAAGGATAGCAGAAAGGCGGAGAATATGCTACTCTGTGACGCTACCGATTGAACGGCTACGGTCACCTTCGAGAATAGACGCGGCAGAGCCCTCACCAACGGGCTTCTGAGCCCGCGCCCTCCCCTGAAACGGGGATTTCGCCCCC
>JAGHDT010000593.1 GCA_021159805.1 Anaerolineae bacterium | reverse complement strand
GTATGAATTCAAGCGGGAGTATGGGGTACCCTTTACTACCCATGCCTCAGAGAACCAGGCCGAAGTCGATGATGTGCGCGCACAATACGGCAAAACACCTATCGAATTGCTGCACTCATATGACCTGTTGGATAACCGAACGGTCCTGGCGCACTGTGTCAAGCTACAAGACCATGAGATCGCCCTGCTGAGCGAGAGCCGCACACATGTTGCCCATTGCCCCGAAAGCAACCTCAAGCTAGGGTCTGGGATTGCCCGTATCGCTGAAATGATCGAGGCAGGCGTGAACGTCTGTATTGGCACTGACGGCGCCGCCTCCAACAACGACTTGGATCTATTGGGTGAGATCAGAACGGCTGCGCTGCTGCAAAAAGGCTACTATGAAAACCCTGAAGTGCTCACTACGATGCAAGCCATGGAAATGGCTACCATCAACGGGGCCAAAGCTTACGGGCTGGACAAGGAACTCGGATCGCTGGAACCAGGCAAACGTGCGGATATTGTGATCATCGATTTCGACAAATGCCATCTGACGCCCTGCCACGATGTCTATGCTCACTTGGTCTATTCTGTCAACAAAGCTGATGTGGACACGGTGCTCATCGATGGCAAAATCCACCTTGAAGACGGGGATTTGGTCGCCCTGGATGAAGACGCCATCAAAGCAGACGTGCGCGCCATCGGAGGACAATTCAGATGAAAGAGAACCCACACGAACTTGGACTTGGCACGCTGGTCACTCAATTCACCGAAAAGGACAATCCCCATCAAGCCCATGTTGCTCCCATTTACCAGACATCCACTTTTGTGTTTCCAGATGTACAAACCGGGGCCGACATATTTGCCGGCGTCAATGATGGTTTCAGCTATACCCGCGCTGATAACCCCAATGCGCGTCAACTGGCCAGAAAACTGGCCGCCCTCGAGGGCTACGATATTCTCAAAGCCAATCCTGATGCCGAGGTCGATGAGCTGGTCAAAGGGCGAATGTTCACTTCCGGCATGGCGGCCATTTCGACCGCCCTGATGGCCAGACTAGAAGCCGGCAGCACGATCATCACGCAGAAGATGCTCTATGGAAATGCCTACAATTTCATGAAGAAGGTTGCTCCTAGATACGGCATCAACGTGGTTTGGGTTGAGGGCAGCGATATGGAAGCCTGGCAGACTGCCTTCCAGCAGCATCCGGACACAGCAGTGGCCTATTTCGAAACCCCAGCAAACCCGACTATGGAGATCGTTGACATTGCCCAGGTGTCGGCTTTGGCACAGGAGTACAGCGCCTGGACGATCATAGACAATACCTTTGCCACACCCTATTGCCAGCGCCCGTTGAGCCTGGGAGCCGACGTCGTCGTCCACTCGACGACCAAATATCTCGGCGGGCACGGCACGATCATCGGGGGCGCGGTGATCTCGCGACATCCTGATTTCTTCCACCCGAGAAAAGACCGCCTCTTCTTGTTGGCAAAAGTATTCGGCGGCTGTCCCAGTCCCTTTGACGGCTGGCTGACCAATATCGGCTTGAAAACCTTTGAGCTCCGCATGCAGCGCCACGTCGAAAACGCCGCTGTCGTGGCAGAATGGCTTCAAGAACATCCCAAAGTGTCAAAGGTCTACTATCCTGGCCTGGAGAGCTTCCCCGGCCATCAAACAGCACGCAAGCAGATGTTCAATGGTTTTGGGGGCATGCTTTCCTTTGAGCTGACCGGTGGCTATGAGGCCGGCGTGTCTCTGATGCAAAGCCTGAAACTGATCACTTTAGCCGTCAGTCTGGGCAATGTCGATTCACTCATTCAGCATCCAGCCAGCATGACCCACGCTGCCATGTCCCCAGAAGACAGAATGGAATTCGGCATCACCGATTCGCTGATTCGCTTCTCTGTCGGCATCGAAAACATCGAGGATGTGCTTGCAGATCTGGATCAGGCGTTGGATCAGGCCGCGGAATAGACGCCGTGCTCGCAAACGCACACCACGCGGCACGGAAATGCAGGCCCTGTTCTGCGTCGGGCCGCTGTCAGCCCCGAGGCAGGAGGCCGAGAAAACCGGCCCCAGCGAGTATCAGGTCATTTTCGATGCAGCACTCAATGAAGCAGACTGAGATCAACTGAGCTACAACCGCGGTTCTTGGCAGGAACCGCGCTACCTGGGAGAAATCAGATGAGATACCAATCTACCCGCGAGCAACTGCTCAAAGCCGTGATCAAGGCGAACGAAGTCGATCTGATCCGCTTGTCGGCCGGCAACATCAGCACCCGCACAGAGGACGGTCTGGTTGCCATCACTGCAAGCGGCGTGAAATATCGCACCATGACCACCGCAGACATTTCGATTGTCGATCTGGATGGAAACCTTATCGAAGGACTGAAACCGTCCTCCGAAACGCCGATGCACACCGTGATCTATCGAAATCTGCCTGATGTTGGCAGCATCTATCATACGCACTCTACTTTTGCGATCACCTTCGCTATGCTGGGAGATGAAATCCCTATGGCAAACCTGGAACTTCTGGTTTGTGGTGCGCCAATTCCGGTTGCAGCTTGGGCTTGTCCTGCGACGACCAAGGCAGGCGAAGTGACCGTCGGAATATTTAAGGATCGCCCAGGATTGAAAGTTATCCTTCTTCGCAAGCACGGCCTGGTGGCGATTGGTGCCGACCTGGACCATGCTTTCGATATGGCCTTCAATGCCGAAGTGGGTTTCCAGAGCTACTATCAAGCCCTGGTCCTTGGAAAACCGGAACCGGTAACGGCTGAGCAGTTTGCGGAGGTAAAAGCAGTCTACCATCTCTAGCAAGACACAACTACAAAGACGAGACTGGTAACCAAGCACCGGAGCTGGTCACGGCGACTTTGCTCCCCTGAGTTGGAACCCTCACCGATCTTGCCCCTTTCGCGGGTCGACGGGTAAGGTTACCTAGATCACCACGGCACTGCTGGCCGTGAAGGGTGGAGGCTCTTTAGGAAGCCAGTGAAACGGCAACGAGCGTCCACCGGCTGTGATGCTACGGACCTCAAGGCCCTGAGGCAGATTACGTGGATCCCCCCGTTTGCCGGCCTTCAATTCACGTTCTCCTCAAGCTGGTGTCGATGGCGTCACCACGCACTCTGTTAGCCCGCCCAGGATGCGAGATACGCGATCGCGGAGTGCTGTCACCGGGAATTCGCTGAGAGCAACCTCACCAGATTGTCGCCTTTGACCTGTGCGCGCGGCATGGCCGACGCCTCGTCAAAGTGGGCATCCACGATACCAGGCGTGCCACCGCCCCACACCATCCGCTCCCAGCCGAAGGCCTCGATCACCAGGTGCGTGAACGCCTTGGCTCCGAGATACAGCGGCCCGTCATCAGAGAAGTGGTTGAGGCCAGAGAGCTTCATGTAGACCCAGGGAAGCGTTGCGAGGGCCAGAATATCGGCGTACTCCACGGCGGTGCCCATATGCGGCTCGGCCAAGTGGTCGATCAGCACAGGGGCGTCAGGATAGGCCTCAATGGCCTCGGCGACCTGTGCGCCGTATTCGGGGCCGATGTGCAGTTCAATGATGAGGCCCAACTCGCCCGCCCTCTTCCACAGCGCGCGCACACCCGGCTCGTCAAGACGTTCAAAGTACTCGGTCTTGCCCCGGTGGGCGTGGAAACGCGTGGCGACGATCTTCGGCTCCCGCCGGACGAGATCCGTCAACTTGTCGGGCGCGTCCGGATCGCCCGGGTAGAAAAGACTGGTGCCCCAGAAGCGCTCAGGCTCACGCTGAAGGCAATCCAGCACCAGCCGGTGATCGTCACCGTAGGGCTCAGGCTGCACCAGCACGGCCCGGTCGATGCCCTCCCGATCCATGCGGGCGACGTAGTCGACCAGGGGATCGTCGGAGCGTTGTTGAGCATCAGGGGTGTACGTAGCCCGAGGGTGGAAGGGATAGCGATCCGTATCGCTGCTGAACATGTGAGCGTTCCACTCAATGATCATCGTTGATCCTCCAGTATGCCTGCCGGATAAGCCGTAGGGCGCAGACTCTCCATCACAGTTTCGATACATCGATGGGCGGACACGCGACCGGCGCGCCCTGTTCGATCAACACGTCGAAGCACAGCTCGCGGCTGCCCGCCAGCGTGCGCAGACGTGCCACATCATCATGGCAAGAGCGGGAATAACCGACACGAACTCCTACCGCCTACCTGGAACGCCATGAAACAGCGCAAGCGGAGGCCCCGAGGGCGGTCCTTGAGCGTAGCTGAGGACGACTTCGCCTGTGTCGGTTGACCTCTCCTGAGGAGTAGCGCCCTCCTGATCACTGCCACCGCCAGAGGCCCTGCGGTTCAGCCTGCCATAACACGACACATACCTGTCATCCTGAGCGGCTCTAGGCAGCATCCCCAATCTCGCGACAAGAAAGCGAAGGGTCTTGCCCTGGAATGCGCAGACAGATCTCTGACAGCGTGTCATTAGTAACTGGTGGAACAGCCAACGGGCAGCTCGCCACGCCGCATCACCGGGTGGGGCGCGGCATCGCCCTCATCAGATACGACACATCGGTCTCCCCACGTCGACGAAACCCAGGCGCTCGTAGAGCCGGTTGGCAGGATTGACCTTCAACGCTCGACAGGCATAATGAGACAATTGGGCCCGCCCATTCCTTTGGCAAATTCGCCCAAATCAAGGCTGCGAACCACATACCCTTCAGCTTTCAGACGGTCGATCACGATCGAGTTTGAGCTATTTACGATGAGCTCTCGGTCTCCCAAACAGATGATATTGGCTGTGGTATTTCCTCCACAGGAGAATCCGATGCCCTCAAAACCTTCTATCTCCTCTTCTGACACAAGCTCCCGACAATAGAGCACTTGTTTCGGCCCAAGAACCATCAAGGCCTTATCAAGATGCAGGATTGTATCGGGCAATGCGATCACTCGAATCTCATACCCCATCATCGCCAACAGCGCAGAGAGCTGCTGTATCCCTTCTTCATTGGTGCGTATTGATCGCCCAACAAATGCAACATCCCCCGCCAGTACAACGTCGCCACCCTCGACTGTCCCTGGAGCCCCTATTTCTCCCACACACGTTTCGCCCATCGCTCGTAAGGCTTCTGCCATCCACTCTTCTTCGCCTTGACGACTTTCCAGGCCCAGCCTGAGTTTCACGTATCCTTTCGGAGTACACAGAGCTGTATCGCGCGTGAAAACTGAATTTGGATGTCCGACCAGTTCTGGAAGATCCGTCACTTCAGCCCCGAACTCTCTGAGCTTGGATTTCAGCTCATCGTGCTGCTGAACAGCAACCTTCGGGTCACCCAACTCGCCAATATTATGCTCTTCAAGGCTACCGGCACGGGCATACTCATATCTTGGCGTGCAAACAACAACCCGTGTCAAACGCTCGCCCTCGTTTCTCAACATCTCTCTCCTCGCTTCAGAACCTCGACAGGCTCAATACTCGAACACGACGGCGCAGTGGATTCGGAACCACGGCACAACCACCTTGCTGACATCGCCATCTTGCTCCAACGCCAGCACCTTGTTGTCTGGGATCAGCGTCGCCCTCTTGATGGGTTCGTTGACGCGCAGCTCTACCGGGACATTGTAGAGAGGCACTAGATCCTCAATGAGTTCAAGCCCACCGCGGTAGTGCGGCGGGCCATACAGAAGATGGGCCACATAGCGGTTCTGCTCCGGTTGGTGCAGAAGGCTGACACGGCCAGCACTGGGCAGATCAACGCGCAGGATTGGATCCGTATAGAGACGCTTCAGCGCCGTCTCTAAGAGATCGCGATGCGGTCGAGCGGCTCGCGCATCGTACATCAGATCCAGTGGGTTGGCTGCAAAGACAACCTTGCCCTTCTGGATCAGCGCCGGGTGAGCAGCCTTCTCCAGGCGATACGGTGTATTCTGATGGGAGCAGTAGTGGGCGTAGGTCCGGCTGAAGTACGGTTCGTGGATGCTCGCCAGGACCTGCGTGCCTGTATGCGGCTTGGTGCGCAGCGCTGGGGTGTAGTTAAGCACGGGCGACTGCGTTAGGTCATCTCCCAGACTCGGATCAACCACCGTGTAGTCGATGTCATACAGCGCCTGGCCCTCGAAATCTGCTCCGATGTCCAGCACGAAGCGTGACCGCTCCCTATCCATTGCGCCTGCGGCCAGGACCACGAGGGAGCCGCCGTCTGCTAGGTAGTGTTCGACCGCACCAACCTGCTCGTCATCCAGGCAGGGCTCGCTGGGGATAATCACCGTCCGGAATCCCGCCAGGTTGTGCTCATTCGCGACCAAGAAATCCATCTGCAGTTCCAGCAGCATCTTGCAGGCGCCCATATCGGCCTCCGTATTGCCGGTGAACCACAATCCCAGGTTCGCGACGGGCGTCCCGCCGGGGCCGTACTCCTCGATCTGCTCCACATACTCGAAGGCCTTGCCCACATTCTTGTAGGTCTGCATATCCATCAGGCCGGAGGGGTGCAGTTGATCGCCGAAGTTGCAGGCTGATCCGAAGGCGATCATCGAGGCAGCCTCAAACCGCATAGCATCCGTGTGCTTGAAGCCGCCGAACTCGCCCCAAGCCGTGTGGAACTTGCCGCTCATCGCGCAAATCTGGTACCCTAGCCCAAGATAGTACTTCGACCGGAGCGGAAACTTGTCGTAGCCCCCCCACCAAGTGGGCAGATCCTCGAGATCCTGATGGGTGTTATACTCGTGGACCGCATTGACCTGATTGCCGTCGCGCAGAGCCGTTGTGCCGTTGAAGAAGACCGTCGCGTCGGGATGGTACTTGGCGATGGTCTCCCGTAGATCGGCATAGTGGGTCTTAAGGACCGTTGCGAAGTGAGCGATGACCGCGGTGCGGTCGGCCATATCAATGCCCTTCTCCTCCATGCTCGCGCGGCACCGATCGCACCAACATCCGTTGTTGACCTGGTAAATGTCGAACCAGAAGCCATCCACATCATACGCTTCGCAGATCTCGATCACCTGCGCCTTGACGAGATCGTGGTACCCGCCGCTGGGACAAAGCAGCTTCCAGTTGAAGGGCGGATAGGGATCATCGGGCGCAGCATCGAGATCGCCACGCCAGACAAAGGACCCATCCGGGCGCCGCGCGCACCACTCGGGATGCATCTCAGCATCATTCGCCGACCAGCCAACGGTGAAGTAGATGGGACATTCCACACCAATCTCATGGCAAGCCTCGATCTGCTCACCCAAGAGGTCGAAGTCCAAATGGGGATGCACGTGACCGATCTCGGTCGGATAGTAGCTCCAACCGTGATGCCCTTTGGCGAAGATGTTGATGCTGTTGACGTGCCCCGCCCTCAGCGCCGCCTGCCACTGCTCTTTGGAGAATTCCTTGCCAATGTCCGGGATCTCTTCGGACG
>JAGHDT010000086.1 GCA_021159805.1 Anaerolineae bacterium | reverse complement strand
GCCCCACAATGTCCAGCAGTTGCGCTGCCTCCCCGATGCGCTCCTGCTGGGTGCCGATGTCGTGAATCACCATAGGCTCGGTCAGGATCTCCTCCACGTTCATCCGCGGATCCAGGGAGGCATAAGGATCCTGGTAGATCATCTGCATTTTTCTGCGCACTCTGCTGAGTTGTAGCGGGGACAGTTCGACAAGATCCTCTCCGTCGAAGCGTACGCTTCCGCTGGTCGGCGTGTACAACTGCATGACCGTCAGTCCCAAGGTAGATTTGCCGCAACCGGACTCTCCGACCAACCCTAGCGTCTCTCCGGCATCGATGGTCAGAGAGATTCGATCCACGGCTGTGAGGCGGGCTTTTCTCGCGGCAAAGAATCCGCGCCGGACCGCAAAACTCTTGACCAGATCGATTGTCTCCAGCATAGGTTCAGGCATGGCTTCCTCCTTCCCGGGCCTGTGCGACCCAACAAGCGCAGGCATGTCCTGGGGCCAAGTTGACCAACGGGGGGCGGCCCGTTGCACAACGCTCCACGCGCTGGGTGCAACGTGGTTCGAAGGGGCAGTGCGTCAGCTCCGCGAGCACTATGGGCGGAGACCCCTCGATGGTATTCAGCCGCTCCGGTGCGTTGCGAAGAGGCGGTATTGAAGTCATAAGTGCCTGTGTGTATGGGTGTTTCGGTGCGTTGAAGATATCGCCCACAGGGCCGCTCTCCACAACCGTACCAGCATACATAACCACGACTTTCTCGGCCATCTCGGCGATCACGCCGAGATCATGAGTGATGATGATGATAGCGGTGCCCAGATCATCTTTCAATTCCAGCAGCAAGTCGAGGATCTGTGCCTGGATGGTCACGTCAAGTGACGTTGACGGTTCGTCGGCGATAAGCAGATCCGGAGAGCATGCCACAGCCATGGCGATCATGACCCGTTGGCGCATGCCACCGGAGTATTGGTGAGCGTATTCTTTCAGCCGTCCGCGGGGCTCCGGAATGCCGACGTGATCCAGCAGCCGGACGGCTTCTTCGCGAGCTTCGATTGTGGATAGGCCTCGATGCAGCTTGAGGGGTTCCATCAGCTGGTATCCGATGGTCAGGACGGGATTGAGCGATGTCATCGGATCCTGGAAGATCATCGAGATACGATTGCCGCGTATATCCTCAACCTGCTTTTCGGATAGCTGCAGCAGATCGATGGTGCCGCTCTTTTCTTGCAGGAGGACTTGTCCTCCGTCAATGCGTCCCGGTTCTTGTATCAGACGCATAAGAGAAAGGCTGGTCACACTCTTGCCGCAGCCTGACTCACCCACAATCCCAACAACTTGTCCACTGTCAACCGTGAACGATACACCGTTCACGGCGTGAACCGTGCGCTCGCTAAGGTAGAAGCGCACCTCCAGATCTCTGACATCAAGCAGCGGTTGGCTCATTGGGCACACTCATTCTTTGTCGTTGAGAGCTATGCCCTTGCACGTCGCTGCGTGCAAGGGCATAGTGTTATGGACCGATCCTCAGGTGCGAGGGGTGTCCCAGTCCGCGATATCGTCGCGGATGTAGACCTGCGAGAACGTGATGTCCAGTCCACGGTAGACTTCCCGACCGGTGACGTCTTTGGGGATACCGGCGAAGTAAGGCCACCAGACCTGGTAGATCAACATGTGCGTCAGGAAGATCGCACCGACATCCTCGACCAGGATGCGCTCGGCTTCCTGATAGGTGGCGAAGCGTTCGGTGGGATCGGTCATATGGCCGGCTTCATCGTACAGCGCGTCATAGCTTTCGCTCAACCAGGCATGGCGAGGTGAGCCGGTCTCATCACTGCTGCGGAAGAGCTGGAGGAAGTTCGCGGGGTCGATGTAGTCATACTCATACGGCCCCTTGTAGATCTCCATCTCGTGACCCGCACGGCGCTGGCTCCAGGCAGCATACTCAACCAGTTCGTAGTTGACTTTGATGCCCAGATGCTCCTGCCATTGAGATTGGACGAATTCCAGTTTTGCCTCACGTGAGGCGGCTGTGATTGTGAGTTCCAGCTGCCTCCCTCCGGCGTCCTTGCCCTCAGGATATCCGGCCTCGGCCAGCAGTGTGCGTGCCAATTCGGGATCGAAGTTCTGCACGGATTTGAGTTCCGGATTGTACGCCGGGAAGCCGGGCATGAGCAGGGAGTAGGCCGGCTCAACTGTACCGGCGAGGATCAGTCCCAAGGCATCGCGGTCGATCGCGTGCGAGAGGGCCTGCCGGAGTGTCAGATTGTCCAGGGGGGCGTTCATCGTATCCAGGGCGAGGTAGTCGCACTGGAAGTTGTTGTACCAGTGGAGCAGCGCGTTGAGCTCGGGGTCTGTGCGGATGAAGTTGAGATCGGCCACCGAGAGGCCGGCCATCAAGTCAATCTGCTTGGCCAGCCACTCGTTGATGCCCATCGTGGCGATGGGGTTGATCAGGTGCTGGATGTAGGGCTTGTGCGGACCGTTGTAGTACGGGTTGATCTCCCATACCATCTCCTTGTTGTGCTCCCACTTCACGAGCGAGTAGGGGCCGCAGGAGAGGAAGCCATCGGCATCGTCAGCCCAGTGTTCGGGGTTGGCTTCAGCACGGTGCTTAGGAGCAGGGCTAGCTGCCTGGTAGGCCAGCAAGGCGGGCAGGTGGGGGGCGCTTCCGCCCTCGCCGTAGACCCGGAGGGTGAAATCGTCAAGTGCTTCGACGCCGACCGCATCAGCGCCGGCATCGCCCGTCTTGTGGGCTTTGATACCCTCAATTGAGTAGTAGTACCAGACCCACGGCGTGTCAAGGTCCGGGTTGGAGAGGTGTTGGAAGGTGAAGGCGAAGTCGTGGGCCGTAAGTGGGGTGCCATCATCCCACATAGCGCCTTTGCGGATCTGGAAGTCGAAGTACTTGGCATCCGGCCCGACTTCGTAGGAATCGGCCAGTGCCGGGACCAGCTCCATCATCTCGTTCCGACGCAGAAGGGGCTCTGTGCCCCAGTTGAGGACTGAGTTGGCGTCGTAGATGTTGCGCGGGACGTCCAGGTGCTTGTTCTCAGCAACCGGGTTATAGCGGATCTGGAGCTCAAGCGGCGCGGCGTCCGCGGGCATAACTTTGCCCTGCGAGGTGACAACGTCAGGCAGCGGTGTGGGGGTGACGAGGCGCTCGACTTCTTTCTCGACCTCAACCTCAACTGTCTTGACGACCTCGACCTCAACGACCTTCTCAACCTCAACTGTCTTGACGACCTCGACTACTTTGGGCGCGCAGGCAGAGGCAATGGATGCAACAGCACCGATACCGACTGTCCTCAGAAAGTCACGACGTGAAAGTGGCTTACGCATTGGATACCTCCTCGATCTTAAGCGTATGGAACAACTGGATTTCGAACGGTTGCTGCGATGTTTGAATCACCAATATTTCGCCTCCTTACAACTGTAGGGATCTGTGTGGACTGCGACAGAACCGCGATCCAGTACTAACCAACGATCGACGAGCAAACGACTCTGCCCGTTCGCTCGGTGATACCCAGGTGTACAAGAGCCTCTCCGGCTCTGTGGGACAGAGGTCCTAAGGGAAGGTCAAGGTTCTCTGCCAGCGTTCACGCCACGATGGCGTGACACTGCGGTTGCCGGCATCTTCCTGGAACATCCGGTGTGACGAACCGCTGTATAGGGGGTCGCCTTGGTAGGATAAGCCGGTTCCCTCAGTGAACGCTGCGCGCATCTCGCGACCAACTTCATCAATGTAGAAGGGCGTAGCATCGGTCTCGAAGTCGCCGTAGCGCACGTGGCCTGCGGCGTAGGTATAACGCGGACGGATGTCTTGCCGGATTAGGCCGAGATCCAGATCGAGCTTGCAGCCAAAGGTCACAGTATGT
>JAGHDT010000269.1 GCA_021159805.1 Anaerolineae bacterium | reverse complement strand
CGGGGCCGGCGGTGAGGAATGCGAGCAGGAAGAGGAGACCGGCCAAAGGCAGGCTAGCTGCGCAGCGAAGGATTCTGGTTGTCGGCATGCTGGACTCCTTGTTAGGTGGCCCGCGGACTGGCTATGCGGTTCTTGGGACGGGCAGGTCAAGCTCAACTATCAGTGTCCGCAGACATTCTACTGGCGATCGAGGAGGGGTCAAGCGCTCGCTTGCTCCCCCTATGGCCTGGGGTATACTGGCCGCCTGACCTTCTGCCCGGTGGGCTTGGGGTCCAAGGCACCCGGTGCCCGGCGTTCGGCGCTGCGGATCATATTGGGGAGTGACACGGTTGTGTGGTATGTCTACGTTCTATGGTGTGGCGATGACTCGCTCTATACGGGTATGACCAAGGACGTGGCGCGCAGGGTGCGCGAGCATCAGTCGGGCCGCGGCGCGCGCTACACGCGCGCGCACCTTCCGGTGCGGTTGGTGGCCGCATGGCGGTTCCCAAGCCGCAGCGCGGCCTCTTCTGCCGAGATACGGTTCAAGCGACTCGCGAGATGCCGGAAACTTGGGTTTGTCCGCCGCCGGTTGCCTTTTCTGGATGCCCCGTTTGCTGATGCGACGGTCGAACACTTGGAGGAGGGTGACCCATGAAGACCGGCATCTATGTGCACATTCCTTTCTGTGTCCAGCGATGTACGTACTGCGACTTCAACACCTACACCGGTCTGTTGTCGCTTGAGGAGGCCTATGTCTCGGCACTCAACTACGAGATCTCCTTGCGCGCGGAGCGTGCTGCCGACGCTGAGGCCCAGACGTTGTATTTCGGCGGTGGCACCCCCTCACTCCTGAAGGCGGAGGCGGTCGCCGCCGTCATCGAGGCGGTGCGCCGCCACATGCGGCTACCGTGGCGAGCCAGAGTGACTCTGGAGGCCAATCCGGGCACCGTCGATGGCGAGTATCTGGCCGAACTCAAGGAAGCCGGCGTTACTCGGCTGAGCTTCGGCGTCCAGTCGAGCCATAGCCAAGAGCTTGTGATGCTCGGGCGCATCCATACCTGGCCAGAGGCGGTGACCTCCTACCAGTTGGCCCGGGCTGCCGGATTCGACGAGATCAGCCTTGACCTAATGTACGGCTTGCCGGGTCAGACGCTGGCGGACTGGCGGATCACTCTGGAGCAGACGCTGGCGCTGGCGCCTGACCATCTGTCGCTCTATGCGCTGACGTTGGAGCCCGGCACGCCGCTGGCCGAGGCGGCTGCTCTGCACAATGTTCCCACGCCCGATCCCGACCTGGCTGCCGATATGTACGAGACGGCTTCGGAGATGCTGCACGCTGCGGGGTTCTGGCAGTACGAGATCTCGAATTGGGCCCGTGGTACTGTGCCCGCTCCTGAAATATGGGCTCTGCCGCCGCACGGCTTCACGGAGGGTATCGGGCCTCACATCTCGCACCACAATCTCATCTACTGGCGTAACCAACCCTGGATTGGGCTAGGGGCGGGCGCGCACTCGTGGTTCAGGGGGCGACGGTGGTCCAATTACCCGCACCCGCAGGTCTACATAAACGCTATGCGCAGTGGTCGTCTGCGTGGATTCTCCGATTCGGTGCTGGCGCTGCGCACGGTCTATGGTGAGACGATGATGATGGGGCTGCGTCTGGCGGAAGGGGTCTCCGATGCGAGGTTTCACGGTGCGTTCGGTCTGCACCTGGAAGAGGTGTACGCATCAGCTCTTGAGAGGTTCAGCGACATTGGGTTGATCACGTGGGATGGTGAGCGGGTCCGCCTCACGGAACGTGGACGCCTGCTGGGAAACCAGGTCTTCCGAGCGTTTCTGCTGGATTGAGTGGGAGACTTCGGGCCCCGCGTGTCAAGTCAAGCGAGACTGCTTCCCGAATGGGTGCGCGTTGACTTTGGGTAGATTTGCATTACAATGTATTACCGTTCATCTATGGGACTTCAACGGCCATATGGCCGTTTTTTGCGTGTAAAAGAGCGTGCGAGTCAAGCGTGCTACAACGCGCTACTTCTGGGAGGGAGTATAGATGGAAGAATATACCACAGATGCGATCCGGAACATCGCTCTCGTTGGCCACGGGTCATCGGGAAAAACGACGTTGGTGGAGGCGATGCTCTTCCTCAGCAAAGCCATCAGTCGCCGCGGAAAGGTGGACGAAGGTTCAGCGACAACTGACTTCGACCAGGAGGAGACGCGACGTCAGATCTCGCTGAGTATGGCTATGGCTCCCCTGGAATGGAAGCAGACCAAACTCAACCTGATCGACACCCCCGGCTATACGGATTTTGTCGGCGAGGTCCGTAGCGGATTGCGGGTCTGCGAATTGGCCGCCGTGGTTCTTGATGCTGCCGCCGGTGTGGAGATAGGTTCAGAGCTGGTGTGGGGATATGCTGACGATGAGTCACTTCCCCGGGCTGTCATTGTCAACAAGATGGATCGTGAGAACGCCGACTTCGACAAGACGCTTGCCCAGCTTGGCGAGGTCTTCGACGCGCACTTCTTGCCGTTGCTGCTGCCCATCGGTTCGCAGTCCGATTTCCGGGGCGTGGTCAACGTCCTGGAGCGGAAAGCGTATCTGAGCGCTGAGAGCAAGTCGTCCGAGGTTCCCGCTGAGATGGTGGACCAGGTGGATGAGCTGTATGCTCAAGTTGTCGAGGCTGCTGTCGAGGCCGACGAAGAGCTGATGATGAAGTACTTTGACGATGAGGAGATCACCGCCGAGGAGATCGCCAATGGGCTGCGTGTGGTGATCGGTAACGGTGATTGGGTGCCGGTCCTGGCCAGCGCGGGCGGCACCGAGGATATGGTCGGTCTGGGCGCGTTCCTTGATCTGCTGGTCAGCATTGTGCCATCCCCGGCGGGGCGCACGTTTGAGGCCCGGGGCGCGACGGGTACTGAGGAACTCGCGGTCAGCGATGCTTCCCCACTGGCGGCGCTCATCTTCAAGACGATGGCAGACCCCTACGTGGGGAAGATCAGCTACTTCAAGATCTTCGGCGGGCAGCTTGCTGCCGGCGACACGGTATACGATGCTACCACCGAAGAATCCGAGCGGTTTACCCAGCTCTACCTGACGCGCGGCAACGAGCAGATCGCGGTGGATGTGTTGCATGCAGGCGATATCGGCGCTGTGACGAAGGTTGAGGACGCCATGACCGGTGATACCCTGTGCAGCAAGAACCACACACTGCTGCTGCGCGGCCCGCTTTTCGCCGAACCGCTCTTCAGCGTCGCCATCAGCCCGATGAGCAAGGCGGACACGGCCAAGATGGGTACTACGCTTACGCGAATGTGCGAAGAGGATCCCACGCTGAAGTGGCGACAGGATCCCACGACCCGCGAGACCATTCTCTCGGGTATGGGTGACGCACACGTCGCGACCGCCGTGCGTCGAATGATGTCACGGTTCAAGGTAGGTCTTGAATCCAAGACCCCCAAGGTTCCGTACAAAGAGACCGTCACCGCTGCAGCCACCTCACAGTACCGTCACAAGAAGCAGTCAGGCGGTGCCGGCCAGTTCGCCGAGGTCCATGTGCGCGTTGAGCCTACCCGGCGTGACAGTGGCTTCGACTACGTGTGGGAAGTCTACGGCGGTCACATCTCCACCTCTTTCCGTCCTTCGATTGAGAAGGGCGTGAAGCAGGTGCTGACCCAGGGCATCCTGGTCGGGTTCCCGATTGTGGATGTCCGGTGTGCCGTGACTGACGGTAAGGAGCACCCGGTGGACTCGAAGGACATCGCGTTCCAGATCGCGGGCCGTGAGGCTTTCAAGGAAGCCTTCAGGGAAGCACACCCTGTCCTGCTGGAGCCGGTGTACCTGTACACGATCACGGTGCCCGGGGAGTACGCCGGCAGTGTGATGTCGGATCTGAACACGCGCCGCGGTCGGGTTCAGGGCATGACCCAGGAGGGCTCCAAGGTTGTGATCACGGCCGAGGCTCCGCTGGCCGAGATGCAGGCTTACGCGACCAGCTTACGCGCTCTCACGCAGGCTCGCGGGCTCTACGCGATGACATACGTGCGCTATGATGTGGTCCCATCGCATCTGGCCCAGAGTGTCATCGCTCGGATAAAGGCAACTGAGGGGTAGTAGGTAGCGGGCTTCCACCAGAGCAACGTCAACGGGCCGGCACACTGCCGGCCCGTTTGCTATGGTCAGTACCTTGTCCTGAAGCCAATCTGTCGCACGTCAACACCCACCGCGGTAGGGGCTGCGCGGTGAGATTCGGGGGGGGGAATGCTAGACGACCTGTCGTTGGCCCTTTTTGTACCGGTAGACGATGCGCCCCCGGTTGAGATCGTAGGGCGAGAGCTCCAATCTGACGCGATCACCAAGCAATATGCGGATGTAGTATCGTCGCATCTTGCCACTTAGGTACCCGATGACCTCGTGTCCATTTTCGAGCTTGACCCTGAACTTAGTTCCTTTGAGCGCCTCAGTGATGGTGCCCAGCATCTCGATCTTTTCTTCTTTTCCCATCCGAATTCTGCCTCCTTGATGCCTTCTGTGGGTGAGGTGCGAGATGAGCCTGGGGACTCACACCGTCTGCGTTGTGCGTTTCAAGGCATCGCGAATCTGTTCTTCCGCGGCCTGCACATCTGTTTCCTGAGTAACAGCAAGCTCGCCTGCCAACAACTGCTTCGCCCGCTTGTAGATGCGTTGTCCCGGCGCGTTCAGTTTGCCGGCGACGATCTGCTGCCAGGATAGATCGCGGATGAGTGCCGCGATGTTCCTGGTACTAGCTGTGTCCAATCTCGCCTGGCACTCCTTGTAGCGAAGTGTGTGTGCCTGTGGAAGCTCCTCCGCCTGTGCCGAAAGGATGCCCAGAATCTGCCCGACTTCCTCTTGAGCGAGCGCCGGGCGCAGCCCTAGCTCCTCTGCCCTGCTGACTGGGATTCTGAGCACCGTGTTGTTTTTCTGCAGCATACGTATCCGGTAGAACCTGAGTCCTTTCTTGATCGCCGGCATGCGCTCTAGCTTCGTGATGATCCCGGCCCCGGCGGTGGGGTGAAAGACTGCATCGCCAATATTGTACATACGTATCCCTCCGCTTTCTGTGACCCATCTTCCTGCACATCGACTGCGCCGCACGTGGTGCACTCTGGATCCCTCGCGAACTGCTGCTACGCGTTGGCGTTGCTGCGCCCGGAGCCATAGTCACATAGTGTCGTTGTGACCTATGGCTGCTGCTCCAGCCCTGGCAGCCCTTCTTTGAGCCCAGCCATCTCGGCCCTGGCGATGGTCAAACCTAGTCGTGGATCAGAGACTGACGCGGATCGGTCTTGGATGGGGCTCTCGATCCCTGCCGGGACGACCAGCCCTGGCAACATTATACATCACCAACACCATGATACCACAAACCGGCGCTTGCTCAAGGTTTCTTCCGGGCTTGACGTTATGCGCCTTCATGGTATGGTTAAGGCATCCGACTGCGGCACGATGTTTCGCAGGACGGGACGGCATTATATGCACAGGCGTGGGTGTATCAGATATCGAAGGAGGCGGGACGGATGACGTATGTTGTACGACGTGATAATGAGTCAAGTGAAAGCTTGATCAAGCGATTTCGACGTAAGGTGTCAAGGGATCGCATTTTGAGTGAGCTTCGTAGGCGGCGGTACTTCGTGACAAAGGGGGAGGGAGAGCGGATTGCCAAGCGCAAGGGCATCGCTCGGGCGCGTCGGAAGGCCCGCAAGCGCCGCCAGAAAGCTAACCGCTACTGAACACTCTGTGATTCCGTGGACCGAACCGCGGTCCTCAGTCTGACCCGATCCAGTTCTGGGTCAAACTGAGGACCGCGGTTTTCTATTCGGCTTGAATGCAGAGGTTGCGGCGGTGCCGGCCTCGGTGTCGATGAAATGGAACAGGCGGGGCTCAAGGCCCCGCCTGTTGTCGTCGAGAGCTTGCCTGGCGCATGCACGCAGGCATTGGGTGCAGAGACTAGCTCTCTGCTTCCTCTGTTTCCTCTGCGCCTTCCTCGCCTTCCTCAAGCGGTTCACCGAGGAGATCTTCCTCGACCTCTTCCTCCTCGACTTCCTCAATGGCCTCATAGGTCACCTGGACGATGGTTACGTCGGGATTGCTCAGGATGGTGACACCCTCGGGAGTTTCGAGATCTCCTACGTTGATGGAGTTGCCGATCTCGGTGAGGCCCGAGATATCGACCTCAATTTGGGGAATGAGATCCATGGGGAGCGCCTCAATCTCGACCTCCTGCAGCACCTGCACAACAATGCCGGCCTCGGCTTCGACCGCCGGCGCGACGCCGACCAGCACGATGTTCACAGGCACGCGCACCGTCTCCGTCAGGCTCAGTACCTGGAGATCCACGTGCACGACGTCGCGCAGAATGACGTCGTGCTGAATATCGCGGAAGATGACCAGGTAAGGCTCCGAGGAGCCGCTCACCTCAACCTGCATCGTGGCACTGGTGCCGACCCGGCCGAGTGCGGTGGTGAGTTCGCGCTTGTCAAACTGAACGACGACGTTATCCATCTGACGACCATAGATAATGCCGGGAACGATATCCTTCTGCCGCAAGAGCTTGACCTTCTTACCGGTGACCGTACGTGGCTCCGCGTGCAATTGTGTTGCTTCCATCCTGTTTCCTCCGTATTGCCTCAAGCTCGCTTAGTGAATCATTTATAGTCCGACCGATTGCGCTTCAGTCAAAAAGGCCGCATCGTGGCGGCCTCAATGGGGTAGGCAACGGACCATTATTCTAGCGCAAAAGACTTTCCTGTCAACCTCGATCGAGGTTGACAGGAAAGTCT
>JAGHDT010000511.1 GCA_021159805.1 Anaerolineae bacterium | reverse complement strand
GGTTTCACATCTTTGATCAGCCCGCCGACCACGGCCCCCAGCCAGCTGCCGCACAGCCAGGAAAGCTGGGCTGTGACATTGACGGCGATCACCTCGGCTTTCGACGGCACGCCATCCGGGAAACTGACACTGTGGACGGCGAAGGTCTCATCGGTGAGCTCGTAGGCGAAGATAGCCAGTGCGGACTTGCGCCACCCCTTCAAGTAGGGCGAGAGCGCTGCCGAGAAGAGCATATGGCGCAGATTAACCACGAAGGTCGTCGCCACAATCGACAGCGCCGGTGCCGCCGCAGCAAAGAGCCCCGCGCCGATAAGCTGTGCCGAGCCCGCATAGACCAGCACGGACATCGCCACGGCATTGAAGACCGAAAGCCCCGCCTGCTTCGCCAGCACGCCGTAAGCAAAGCCGATGGGCACATAGCCCATCACGATGGGCAGCGCGCGTGTCACGCCGCGGAATACAGCTGATTTCATGAGGCCAAGGGTTGTTGTGTTGATATCTTCCATATCTACAGAGTGTACACGAAGACGGGGCAAGGCAAATCTGGACCTGCGCTGGTAGGGTAGATGCCAGCGACGACCACGTTATCAGCCTGGCGGAAAGACCGACTTGGGCAGCACCCCAACCACAGCGATGTCCCGATCCGGTTGATCCGTCTCTTTACCGTCCTTCTGGATGTAGTTGCCCAACCCATACACCGCGCAGTTGCGGATATCGAGTGCTGCGGCAACGATAGGATTGGCCTCGCTGACCGTCCCCCCAATGCGCGCCGCCACAACCTTGCGCATCTCACAGTAGGCGCGGCGAACCACGTCCACGTACTGTTCGTCCGTGGTTCCACGCCACAGATTCAGGTCTGACGCGAAGACCATGATCTCGTCCGCTGTCTCAACCAGAGGCCAGTCCACGTACCAGCTTGTCGACCACTCCACGCGCACCCGGATGCGCGCCGAGACCTCAATACCTGCGAAGGCTACCTCTCCCTGGCCTATGTATCCGTGCACATCACCGAAGCAAAGGCCCACTTGGTCAACCTGCGCCTTGAGGTGGATGATCGATCCCGCTGTGAGATCCTGGCAGTCCTGATGACAATGTTTGCCGCGCGGATCGTTCACGACACCGCGCCACCCCCAACCCCGGTGCCGTTCCCCAGGCGGCCCAAGGTCGCGTCGCGCCATCGCCAGCACCGTGTCGGTGGGCTCCGGCAGCACGGCCACATTCCCCACCGAGGGCTTGGCGGGCAGGGAGAGACCGCTGGGGAACAGGAAACGTCCTTCGCGTTAATCCAGAGGCACTGGGTCGCCCATCCCCTCAAAGAACGGGCCGCCGTTGGGCGCCTCGGAAGGGGGCAGCATCTCGATCTTCTCGATGTGGACGGCGATGCAGTCACCCGCGCAGATAGACTCAACGGCGATCGGGCCGTTGACCCGATTGAACCGCTCAGTCTCCACCACGAAACTCTCGCCCATCCTGACGCTGCCAAGGAAGTCAGGCCATTCCGTGCCCGGGCAATGCGTTTCAATCAGGTCGCGCCGGAAGATTTGCATGCGGACCTCCTCTCCGCCTCCTCAGGGACAGTGTTCCCTCGATCGGCGTTAGTCATGATGACGATGCTCTGTCCACGCTTCGGATGCGCGATCAGAACAGACCCACACCCGTCGTTCGCCCCTTCGTGCATGAGATGGCCAGAGCTTTCCTGCCTGGTTCACGAGTAGGGACTGCACCACACCCTCTCCATGGAGCACAACCCGATCGAGTCAGCCGGGCGATCCCTCTCTCGATGCGACAGCCTGCGCTGTCGCGGCTCCTATCGTGTCCCACAAGCGCCGTTCGTAGCGGTCGCCCATCAATGCCCCGGCCAGGACGCCGCCGCAGAAGGCATAGAGCCAGCGGGGCTTGCCCAGTCTCGCTGCCACGACAGCCGGATAGAACTTTGTCACCACCGGCGTGTTGGTGATCGTCTGCCCCTGCGCAGTGGTATGACGGAAGCGAATGGACTGCACCTCCTCCCCGGTCAGCGAAGTGCGCATCTTGCCGCCCACCCAATTACCCACCAGGGCAGCGACCACGACGGAACTCGCCCTCAGCAGGAACCGCAGAACACTCATTGGTAACTCCCTTCAGATGCGCTCGGCAGTAGACTGCACACAGGATCTCAAGGCTTGGGACGTTCTGTATAGGACGCTCACATCCATCACTCTGCTCCACAGACCGTTCCAAACATGACCGCCTACCCCATCTCATACCGCCCCACCTCATTGGCTCACGCCGGAGCACACTCCGGCGTTCTGCAAGCTCCATTTCCGTCCTGCACGGTGCGCGCAGAACGTGAGCTCTGCTGCGCAGATCGTCAGGCCTCCCAGAACCGGTACCGGGCATGCTATCTCACCACAGAAAGCGACCTGGCTTCCAGCTATACTTACCCAATGTGAATCACCGCTTGCCTGTCGCCGCCACGCCGCGCACAAAAAGCCCGAAGGGGACAAAGCAGATCAGCCCTATGATGGAGACCACCACGATACCAACTAGGGCGAATGGCGCAGTGCTTAACAATGGCTGTAGCAGCAAGAAGATGATCAAAGCAATAAATAGCATGCTGGCCTGGAAAAGCAGCCCCAGGCCGATCACATACCCAAACTCTTCGCGCCGCTAAAGCAATACCCCGCCGATGACCAAGGCTGGAGCGATCATGAAATCTGAGACGTGGAGCGCGAGTTCGGTCTCGGCAATCGATGTCTGGCTGCTGAGTGCAGCGATGACAGCACCGATGACCTGTAACAGGAAGAGGAGACCCAGTCCCGCCAGGACGCCGCCGGCCAGGCGCTCCGGCACAGCGCCTGCCGGCCGTTGTCTTGCTGCTTCTCCGTCAATGCCGGCGATCAATCCTATGAGGGTGTGCACGCTCAACGTGACCAGCACGAAGTGTAACAGAAACGCCGCGTTGAGGGGCGTGGCAAAGACATAGATGAGGTAATTGTACAGCACGTAGAAGACCGCCCCCGGTCAGAAGCTAGCCCGATCAGCTTTCCACGCCTCGCCAGCCATAGGGAGCCAAGCAGGATCGGCAGTCCGATGAGAATATTGACGACGTCGTTGGGTACGAACGAACGAAGCAGCTCGTCCGTCGGGTAAATGGCGGTGCGGCGCAGGAGTCCGCCGACGGACGCGACCACCATCAGGATAGCGATGGCAAGAGAAAGGGCGTAGCTCAGCGTGAGATCGCGCCTGATCGGCAAGCCGACGTTACGATCTTGATCCGTATCCATTCTTTCGACTCCGTGCAAGTCATGTCTCCCCACCATCAGCCTCAAGCACCAGGACCCAGTCGTCAAGTGTCGGCTGAACAGGCACTGCCCAACGACCGTCGGCATCGGGCGTCACTGCCCCGAGATCATACTCTGCACCGGTGCGGGGGTCCCAGAAGAAAGCTGTGTATTCGGTATCCTCTTCGATAGCCACCACTGTGGTCACATCATCGGACCACGGATACGTTGGATTGTAGAAGTAGACGACGCGAACTTCGCGCGGAATGCCGGCGGCGAAGGCTGCAGATACAT
>JAGHDT010000102.1 GCA_021159805.1 Anaerolineae bacterium | reverse complement strand
CGCCCGGTACCACGTGATGCTGATGCACTACGCGCTCTTCATGGACCATCCCGGCGAGCCTACCTGGGATATCGCCGATCCCGATCAGTACCTGCCCTGGTACTTCACCATCGACGCGCCGCACCGCCGCCGGATGCTGGACGCGTTCCACGCGGCGGGTGTGACGGAGGTGATCAGCGGGCACATTCACTGCCGCCGCCGTGACGTCTTCGAGTCCATCGTCTTCCAGAAGGCGCCGGCGCTCTGTTTTTCGCAGATGGCAGAGTACTGGCCCGACGCCCACCCGGCGCTGGGCTTCCTGCGCTATGAGGTCGCTGACGCAGGGCTGTCGGCGACCTTCGTGCCATTGGGGCGCCTCTCGCGCCGCCAGGGGTACGGCCCCTCGGGGCACCCGCGCCCGGACCAGATCGACTACAGCCTGGCCTGGGAACGGTCGCCTGACGAGGCATAGAGCGTGAGCGTCCCACCAGGGCGTCGCACGCGGTCAATTGTCAGCCAACACCTGTGTTGGCCAACACCTGTGTTGGCCCTATTTGAATCTGATTTCAGACAAGGAGTGATGCTATGAACAGCCTGGAGAGATCGGTTGTGAGCTCAGGTGTGTTTTCAGAGATCGAGGCGCCACGGCGCGCCCTCGACACCAAAGTGGGCGTGAGATTCGTCTTGACGGGTGTGCTGCACTCGGGTGCCTGGGAGGGGTCGTGTCGCGTTGGAGACCTCAAGGGCCTGACTTATGAGGCCGAACGGGCCTCCCGGGATCGAGGTCTGGCTGCGCTTAAGGAAGAGCTGCGCGCCCGCCCTCTGCCCCCCGAGGTGACGTTGATTGAGCCCACCACGGTGAGTTCGTGGGCCCAGAGGGGCGACCCGGATATTCGCTTGCCCGAGGAGCAGCTTGAGGCCCTCGCGGCGAAGGACGAGGAGACAGATGTCTACGTGGTCACGCACCCCTACGAGGGGGTGAGGATCGCTGAGCGCTACCGGAAGCCGGTGATTATCATGCAGGAGGCCGGCTGGGCCGTGGATATGCCGGCAGCGGTGCGTGCTATGGGTCTGGAGAGCTTCCACGCCGAGGACCTCGACGCGGTCTTCGGCTTTGTGCGCGCCATGATGGCCAAGAAGGCGTTGAGCCGCACAAAGCTGCTCTCTGTGACCAACTTCCCCGGGCGAAGCCCGTGGGGTGTGGTCAGCGGGATCACCGATCTGGATGGGGTCAGAGAGCGCTATGGGATGGACTACGAGACTGTCGACTACAGGGATTTCTTCGCGGATATGGACAAGATCGTCGCTGCTCCCGTCATCCAGCGCCAGGCGGGCGAGATCGCCGACCTGTTGATGGGCCACGCCGGCAGCAACACGATGGTGCGGGAGGAGATCATCCACAGCGTCCTGTTCTACCTCGCGGCGAGCAAAGTGATGTCGGAACGGGGGGCCAATGCCTTCACCATCGAGTGCTTTGAGCTGTGCACCTCTATGGAGCCGTGGAACCGAAGATTCACTCCTTGCCTGGCGCACGCGTTGCTCAAGGACATCGGCTACCCTGCCGCGTGTGAGGGTGACATCAACGCGCTCCTGGCGATGGCGCTCGAGATGTACCTGTCGCGCAAGGCCGTCTATATGGGAAACCCGACTGTTCACAAGGAGACGGACATCCTGAACATCCATCACTCCGTGGCCTCGCTGAAGCTGGAGGGCATCGATGGGCCGGATTCCCCGTATGGGATCTTCAACTTCACCGCAGCGGGGTTCGGTGCTACGCTGCGGCACGACTTCAGCCGGGACCGTGGGCAGTCGGTGACCGTGGGCCGGTTCGATCCTTCGGGGACCCGGATGCTTCTCACGAAGGGCGAGATCGTGGGTGGCGGCGGGCTCACCGGCCTCAATTGCGCCCAGAATGTGGACATCAAGCTGTCGAATGGCTATGAGTTCTGGCGCGCATCCCAGAACTTCGGTCACCATCTGGCTGTGGTCTACGGTGACTACGTCAATCAGTTCAGGGATCTGAGCGACATGATGGGCTTCGAGCTCGTCGCCATTGTGTAGGATGGAGCGGCGGCATCCATAGCCCGACGGTTTTCAGATGCGGGCCGAGCGGCGGGGCAGACGTTTGCCCCGCCGCAGCTTGCTCTGTCATCCCGCAGCGCGTACGCATCCCAGGCGACGGGCCCGTAGAGACGTGCCGGTGGCACGTCTTCTGGTGTGCTGCGCCTATTGAGGTGCACAAGCAGTGTTTACCGGCGCGCGTCAGCGGGGCAGACGTCCCACCGGGACGTCTGCACAACGGCGGACTGCGGCGGAGTGCTCTGTTGGTCCCCTAAGGTCCAGGTGTAGTCCAGTTGCGTACGCCCTGTGTCATCCCCCGACTTGTGAGTTCCATCCCCTCGCCTACAATATCCCCACAACAATCCTTCTGGGGGTGGCGATGCTGATCAAGAGAGAGCGCTTTGGGACACTTGAGGACGGGACCGCGGTTCCGATCTACACACTGGTGAATGGCCAGGGGATGACGGCGCGGATCACAGCGTACGGCGGGATCGTGGTCTCGTTGACGGCGCCGGATCGCGACGGGACCTTCGGTGACGTGGTGCTGGGCTTCGACACGCTGGCGGAGTATGTGGACCACAACCCGTTCTTCGGGGCGCTGGTGGGCCGGTACGGGAACCGGATCGCCAAGGGGCGGTTTGAGCTGGACGGCGAGACGGTGGTGCTGGCGTGTAACGACGGCGATAACCACCTGCACGGCGGGGTGGTGGGCTTCGACAAGGTGGTGTGGGACGCGGTGGCGATGGAGACGGTCGAGGGCCCGGCGCTCACGCTGCTGTATGAGGCAGCGGACGGCGAGGAGGGGTACCCCGGCGCGCTGGAGGTCACGGTGGTCTACACGCTGACGGACGATAACGCGCTGCGGATCGATTACTCGGCGACGACAGATAGGACGACGGTGGTGAATCTGACGAACCACTCCTATTTCAACATCTCGGCGGGCGCGAGTCCCGCGGTGCTGGACCAGGTGCTGACGCTGGCTGCGGACGCGTTCACGCCGGTGGACGCCACGCTGATCCCGACGGGCGAGATCCGCCCGGTGGCGGGGACGCCGCTGGATTTCCGCACAGCGACTGCCCTGGGCGCCCGCATCGACGAAGAGGATGAGCAGCTGGGCTATGGCGGTGGCTACGATCACAACTGGGTGATCAACGGCGCGGCGGGCGAGCTGCGGTTGGCGGCGCGCCTCACCGATCCGCTGACGGGCCGCGTGATGGAGGTGCTGACGACGGAGCCGGGCGTGCAGGTCTACACGGCAAACATGATGGAGGCGCTCTCCGGCAAGGGCGGGGCGG
>JAGHDT010000337.1 GCA_021159805.1 Anaerolineae bacterium | reverse complement strand
TTCTATATTCAAAATTGTGCCCGTTACGGCAATCAGAACAGCGATCGCCGCATGAACTTGGTGAACGCGCGCACGACTTCCAAGTCGCCGACGCTGCGATTATTCTACGTTGGTCTGGCCTTGACGATGCTCAACCTGTGGGTCTTCGTCAAATGGGCCTTTGTCTCTCGGCCCCGGCGCGGTGGTCGCTTGGTCCTCCACCACCTTTTGCCCTTGGCCCGGTGGCGGTTGTGGCTTTGGGAAGTAGTCAAACAGCGCCAGGGATTGAGTATGGAAATCTATATTCCGTTGACCGCGTGACTGCGGTCTACTGATTATACCACAAATTGACGGTTTCTAGAAACTTGGCCGAAAAGTTGGTCATCTCGATGAATCTGTGATACACTCCACGGGACCATTACTTGGGAGTGACCAATGCTTGGGAAACGCTCGGCGCAACTTGGCATGTTTGAAGCAGACCATCTTTACCTCGGGTTTGTGGGCGAAGACACCTTGTACGGTTTTCTGGCTCTTCATCGTGACCAGATCTTTCATGACGAGGACTTTGCCGAGTTCTACAGTCCAGACCAAGGCCGTCCGAGCGTGCCGCCGAGTCTGCTGGCGATTGCGTTGCTGTTGCAGACCTACGAGCGGGTGTCGGACGAAGAGGCGAAAGCGCGAGCCGACTACGACTTGCGCTGGAAGGTAGCCCTGGGTGTAGGGGTGGATGCGCGTCCTTTCGCCAAGAGCACGCTCCAGTTGTTCCGAGCGCAGTTGGTATTGAATGGGAAGATGCGGGCGGTGTTCCAGCGGAGTCTGGAGTACGCGCTTCAGTCGGGCTATCTGAAAAAGCGGAAGCTGAGGGCGGTCTTGGATACGACCTACATCCTGGGTCGAGGCGCAGTGAAGGATACCTACAACCTGCTGGCCGACGGCATGCGGCAACTGCTCAGGGCGGTGGCCCAGGCGGAAGGCGCGGAACTGACAGCGTGGGCAACGAGGCATGGCTATGAGCGATACATGGCCTCCAGCATCAAAGGCGAGGCCGAGGTGGACTGGGACGACGAAGAGTCTCGCAGTGAGTTCCTGACTGGGATCGTCACCGATGCGGACCGGCTGCTGGGGCTGGCGGATGAAGGGCTGGCGTCGCTGGCAGAGGGAGCAGTTGAAAGGGAGCGAATTGTGCGAGCGGGGGAGCTGCTGAAGCAGTTGGTCAGCCAGGATGTGGAGCGTGGCACAGGGAGGGCAACACTCAAACAGGGAGTGGCTCGCGACCGGGTCGTCTCGGTGCATGATCCAGAGATGCGACATGGGCGCAAGAGCGGTTCGAAGCGGTTTGATGGACACAAGGTTGCCATCGCGGTCGACGCGGAAAGCCAGTTGATCACGGCGGTAGAAGTCTTGGCTGGCAATGCAGCCGACAGTGAACAGGCGTTGGATCTGGTCAGAGCCAGTGAGGAAAACACAGGGCAGGAAGTGGAAGAAACAATCGGTGATTGTGCTTATGGCAGCGGCAACACGCGCCAGGCGTTTGCGGATGAGGGGCGCAAGCTGGTGGCCAAAGTCGGCCGGCATGGGCGGCGCGGGCAGATTCCGAAGCAGGAGTTCCAAATCAATCTGGAAGACATGACCTGTACTTGCCCCGCCGGGCAGACAACGGGAACCTTGATCAAGGCAGGCAAGTGGACAGACCGCCACGGAAAGAAGCATCAACGCTGGGCGTTCTCTTTTGATGCGGATGTATGCAGCGCCTGTGCCCGGCGGTCCGATTGTGTGAGAGCAAAAGGGCACAAGGGGAGATCGATCCAGCTGCATCCTCAAGAGCGCCTGCTGCAAGAAGCCCGAGAGTTCCAGGAGAGTGCTGCTTTCAAAGAGTATCGCCAGATACGGCAGACAGCAGAACATCGGCTTGCGCGGCTTGTGCAGCTGGGGATACGGCAAGCACGGTACTTTGGGCGTAGAAAGACCTTGTTTCAGCTGCTGATGGCCGCCACCGTGGCGAATTTGACCCTGGTAGCCAACAAAACGGAGCGAAGTGGCTCCGAAGACAGACCATCCCTTTCTTTGTCTCGGAGCATCTTGGCCCTCGGCAAGTCGATCTGGAGTCATCTGGCGCATCTTGAGCTCAATCTGACCTCAATTGGCGGGCAAAAGCCCGCTTTTCGGCTGGGCTTCTAGGTGGCCGCTGAAAAAGTCTTCCTGCGTTTCGATATAGATTTGACATAGTCAGTTAGATATCGTATAATGGTAGCTGATTAAGTTCATGCCAGATCGGGGAGTGTCTCTAATGCTTGGACGTCGTAACCCACAGCGCGGTCTCTTTGACGTACTGGGTTTGCCACATCAGGTGCCAGCCGACTCGTTCTATGGCCGCATGGGCGCCGTCAGCGACGTCCTGTTCCCCGACGACGACCTGGCTGCTATGTACTGCCCGGACAATGGCCGTCCTAGCCTTCCCCCTTCTCTCATGAACGGGGTACTGTTGTTGCAGTTCTACGATGACGTTTCTGATGCAGAAGCCGTCGAGAGGACCAAGTATGACCTACGCTGGAAAGTTGCCCTGGGTCTGGCTCTTGATTTCCCAGGGTTCCATCCTACTAGCCTGACCAAGTACCGCAAGCGTCTCGCCGAGAATGGCCAGGAGCGCTATGCCTTCAATCGCTTCATAGCCGTGGGCCGGGAAGCAGGCTTCATTCCTGACCGGGTCACCCTGCTGACTGACACAACCAACGTCAAGGGTGCAGGCGCAGTTCAGGACACGTATACCCTGCTGCGCAAAGGGCTCCGCAAGCTGTTGAAGGCTGCTGGCTTTCACCTGCCCGGCAAGCGCCAGGGATTCTCACCCCGGCTACGAGAGTTGTTGGAGCGCTACGTCGACGAGGATAGCAAAGCCGACATCGACTGGGCGGATCCCGAGCAGCGACTGAGCCACCTTCAGGTCCTGGTCGAGGATATAGAAACTGCGCTAGACTTGGCCGCGGAGGAGAGCGACAACGATGAGGTGCGCTACCTTGGCTGGCTCTTGACCAAGATCTTGGGTGATGATGTCGTCAC
>JAGHDT010000198.1 GCA_021159805.1 Anaerolineae bacterium | reverse complement strand
TAACTGGGAGGAGCAGGAACTGACCTGGCACTACCAGGATTGGCACTGGCTGGAGGGTACCCACACGCTGCGCGTCGAGTACTTCGAGGGCACCGGTGGAGCCCAGGCCCAGTTCTGGTGGAACTATGCCGCGACTGCAGCGGCAGCCCAGGCAATGCCCCCCTCGCCAACCTACGGTTCTGCGCAGGCCGCGGGGCAACCTGCGGCACCGGCCCAGCCGGCGTCGCCCACCACACCCTTGCTGACGCTGCCGGGGCCGTGGACCGGCGAGTACTTCAACGGCCGTGATCTGGCCAAGGTGCCCGTCGTCACCCGCACCGACCCGGCGATCAACTTCGATTGGAAATGGGAGGCGCCCGTTGCCGGCGTCCCAGCAAACCAGTTCGCGGTACGGTGGACCGGCACCTTCACGTTTGAGGCGGGGCAGGTTCGTTTCACCACCACCACCGACGACGGCGTGCGCATCTACGTGGACGGCACGCTCATCCTGGACAACTGGCGCCCCATGCGTGGCACGCGCTACGTCACCGTGCAGATCCCGAAAGGGACGCACACCGTGCGTATGGAGTACTTCGAGGCCCTGCAGGCCGCGAAGGCCCGGCTGACGTGGATGAAGGTCGCAAACTGAGCGCAGGACGCGGCAGCTGGAACCAGTAGAGGTCCAAGCTGCGTGCGATCTTGCCCGGCAGGTGGCAGGTCCGTACGGGAGAGTACGAGCTCTTCATGAATGAGAAACCGCGGCCCGGGGGGAACCTGAGGATCGCCGGGAGCGTCAGAATACCATCCGTGGACCGCGGGCATCTTGCCCGCATCTTCGAGATGCAAATGACACAGCAGAGCGTGGTCTGGACGCGCACCAGGGCGGAAACAGAGCGGGCAAGATGCCCGGTCCGGAGACCTGCTGCGCCATTCTGCGTAGGCCGAACTCCCCTTGGCGGGAAAGTTCGGCCTACGCAGAGCAGAAACGACAGTCCAAGAGAACCAGCAGGATAACCGTAGTGGCGAACTCCCCTTCGGGGACAGGCTGTCGTGTTCGCCACCTCTTGCGGCGGAGATACCCCGCCCAGCGGAACGTGATTGCGTGGTTACTCGCACGCGGAGCAGAAACGACAGTCCACAAGAGCCAGCAGGCACAATGACTGAAGAAATGTAACCCATGGTCGCACAGACAGCACATCGCCGCGAGAATACCGCCGGTGCAGCCATCCTGGCGCTGGCACTCCTGTCTCTGTTGATCGGGCTGACGGCGTTCTGCGGCTGGGTCTTCCTCCAGCGGATGACCCACCTCTACCGCGACAGCATCTACCCCAACGTCTACACCCTCGGCGTGGACCTGGGCGGCATGCGCCCCGACGATGCGGCGACGGCCCTGGAAGCTGTCAGCGGTTACGTGGACACGGGTCTGCTGCTGCTCACCGATGGGGAGCGGCGCTGGTCGTACCCATGGTCGATCGCCGGCCTGAACGTGGACGCCTGGGGCACGGCCCAGGCCGCCTTTGCCGTGGGCCGAGGGGGCACGTGGCAGGACACAGCCGGTGTCTGGCTCAACTACCACGACGTGCCACCCCGGTTTGTCTTTGACATCACCCAGGCGCGCGCCCTGCTGGCGGAGCTCGATCTCGAGGTCTCTCGCCCCCCGGTGGACCCTGCGATCCGGCTGGAACAAGGCGAGATCGTCATCCTGCCAGGCGAAGCGGGGCGCGTATTGGACATTGCCAACACTCTCGCGCGGCTGAACGAAGTCGGGAGCTCCCCGCACCGAGTTGAGGTTCCGCTCGTCTTCGAGATCATCGAGCCGGCGGAATTGGAGACCGCGGCGCTCACCGAGGAGGCCGAGGCCTTGCTGGCTCGACGGATCACGCTCCTGGCCTATGACCCACTCACCGAGGAGACGCTCTCCTGGGTTATGGCCCGCGAGCAGATCGCCGGCTGGATTCACCTGGTGCCCGGTGAGCACGGGGACCTCAGCGTCGACATCAACCAGTACGCCATCCGGGACACACTGATCCAGCTAGCAGATGCACTGGGAGATGGACGGGGCTTCCGCTACGACGAGGCGGCGGCCCGGGTCTTCAAGGCTTTTGACGCCGGCGAAGAAGAGCTCTGGCTCTATCTCACGCACCCCGAGCGCACCTACAGCGTGCAGGCCGGCGATACCCTCACCAGCCTCTCCGCCAAATTCGGCATGCCGCCGGGCATAGTGGCCGAAGCGAACCAGGATATCGACATCGACAAGCTCTATGTGGGGCAGCCTGTGCATATCCCTTCACAGGATATCCTGATGCCTCACATGCCCATCCGGGGAAAGAAAATCGTGGTCAACCTGGCGGAGCAACGCGTCCGCATCTTCGAGAACGGTCAGCCCATCTACGAGTGGGTCGTCTCCACGGGCATAGAGGACTCCCCGACCCACCGCGGCACCTTCCAGGTGCTCGACAAGCAAGAAGAGGCTTACGCCTCACAGTGGGATCTCTGGATGCCCTACTTCATCTCCATCTACACGGCCGGTGGGGGGGTCGAGAACGGCTTCCACGAACTGCCCATCCTCTCCAACGGCAAACGCCTGTGGGCAGGCGCCCTGGGACACCCGGTCTCCTACGGCTGCATCATCCTCGGCATCCCCGACGCCCAGACCCTCTACGACTGGGCCGAAGTCGGCGTCACGGTGGTGATTGAGTGAGGCAGAGCCCTCACCCACGGGCTTCTGAGCCCGCGCCCTCCCCTGAAACGGGGATTGCATCTCCCATTCTCCGCAGACGGAGATGGACGAGGGGGAAGAGAAAAAAGATTAGTCAGATTCGTGGTGATTCGTGGTTTCTTCCCTCGCCACGGGCAGCGTGAAATAGAAAGTGCTGCCCTCGCCGAGCGTGCTCTCCACCCCAACCTCGCCGCCCAGCTTCTCCAAAATACGCCGCACGATCGACAGCCCCAGACCGTGCCCCTCGGCGCGCACATTGTGCAGCCGCTCAAACGGCGTGAACAACTGTGCGCACTGCTCCGCGGTCAGACCGCTGCCGTTGTCGCGCACCCAGAAACGGATAATCCCACCGGCGTTCACCCTATCAAAGCCCAACTCAATCCGCGGCGGGGTCCCGGTCTCGGCATCACCGCCATACTTCACGGCATTGCTCACATAGTTCACCCAGACCTCCTCCACCCACGGCCCATAACCCGTGGCCAACGGCCACGTCTCGGGTGCCGAGACCTCGGCCCCGTGCTCGTCAATCAGATAGTCGAGACGCTCCTGCGCATCTTTACCGATCTTGGCCATATCCAACGTGCCGGTTTCGACCTCATCCACCTCACGCACGCTGGCCAGCAACAGAAGCTCATCGATGATATTGCTCATCTTGACGCTACTGCGATTGAGATAATGGGAGTACTCAAGATACTCCGCATCGCCACGCTCCGTGGCAGACGCCTCCAGCAGATCGACAAAACCGATAAGACCGGTTAGCGGGTTGCGGAGATCGTGGGCCACGGTGTGCGCGAAGGCGTCCAGCTCCGCGTTTCGGGCCTCCAGATCCGTGGCATACTGCCGCAACTGCTCCTCCGCCTGCTTGATCTCGGTGATATCCGTCAACGCCGCCAGGCTGCCCGTCAGCACCCCCCCCTGATAGAGCGGCTGGATACTGCCCAGGACCGGGACACGCTGCCCATCGCGGCGCACCAACACCGTCTCGAACCGCGCCGCCTCGCCCGACTCGCAGGCCGGCATCCAATGCCCAGACGACGATAGCAGATCCTCGGGGAACAACATATCGCAGGAGTGCCCCACCAACTCCGCGACCTCATACCCCAACATCGCGACGGCAGCCCGGTTGGCAAACGTCACCTGCCGCGCCTCATTCGTCACCAAGATCGCCTCGGCGACGCCCTGGACGATCCCCTCGTTGAACTCCTTGAGAT
>JAGHDT010000317.1 GCA_021159805.1 Anaerolineae bacterium | reverse complement strand
GTTTGTCCCCACAGGGGAGTTTGCACTACCCGCCGCATCTTCCGGACGTAGTGTAAGCTGTCAGCTTACATCCCGTCCGCCGTATCAGATGGCCCTACACACCCAGCGAGCCATCGCATCGCACGCGGACGCAAACTGACAGTTTGTCCCCACAGAGGAGTTTGCGCTACCCGCCGCATCTTCCGGACGTAGTGCAAGCTGTCAGCTTACATCCCGTCCGCCGTATCAGATTGCCCTGCACACCCGCCGAGCCATCGCATCGCAGGCGGACACAAACTGACAGTTTGTCCCCACAGGGGAGTTTGCACTACCCGCCGCATCTTCCGGACGTAGTGTAAGCTGTCAGCTTGCATCCCGTCCGCCGTATCAGATTGCCCTGCACACCCGCCGGGCCATCACATCGCACGCGGACGCAAACTGACAGTTTGCGCTACGTTGAGCACAACACTCACTCTCGGGCTGGCAAAAGGAGCGGTTGCCCGTCCTCCACTTCCCGAAACAGTGATTCTGAGCTACCATGCGAGCAACCAGACAGCGACCACCCAAGCAGGCCCGCCTTCTCGCCTGCTCGCTTTCTCGCTGATTCTATCATTCTCTCATTCGCTGATTCTTCCATTCTGAGATTCTCACATTGATCACCACAGGAGGCCTCTATGACTGAAACCGCCGCCCCCCGCTACACCATCGCCGTCCTCGGTGGCACGGGGAACCAAGGGCCTGGACTGGCCCTACGGTGGGCCAAGGCCGGCCACCGCGTCATCATCGGATCGCGCCAGGCCGACAAGGCCCTGCGCGTCGCCGGCGAACTCAACGCAAAGCTCGGTGACGGCCCGGCAGGAGGCTACGAGATCAAGGGCATGGCCAACCCTGACGCCGCCGCGGCCTGCGAAGTCGCCGTGATCACAGTACCCTACAGCGCTCAGAATGCCCTGCTTGAGACGCTGCGCGAGCCATTGCAGTCCAAGGTCCTGGTCAACGTGAACGTCGCGATGAAGCCACCCAAGGTCGCCCGCGTCTTCATCCCGCCGGAGGGCTCCGCCTCCGAGCAAGCGCAGGCCATCCTCGGTGACGGCGTCACGGTCGTCGCAGCCTTCCAGAATGTCTCGGCCAGCGAGCTGGAGCACCCCGACACCCCCATCGACTGCGATGTTCTGGTCTGTGGCAATAGGAAGGCAGCCAAGCGGATTGCCATCGTCCTTGCCGAGGAGATCGGCACGCGGGGCATCGACGCCGGCGCGCTGGTCAACGCCAAGGCTATCGAGGCTATGACCTCGGTCCTCATCGGCATCAACATCCGCTACAAGATCCACGGGGCCGGCATCCGCATCACCGGGCTGGAGGGCAAGCTCTAGTGGAACGTCCGCAGATCACGCTTACCGCCCTGCGCGACATCCCCGAGGTCTACCCCGGAGATGACCTCGTGCAGATCATCCTCAACGGGTTGGAAAGAGAGAGCCTGACGCTGGAAGACGGCGACGTCGTCGTCGTCACGCAGAAGATCGTCTCGAAGGCCGAAGGATGTCTGGTGGATCTGTCCACCGTCACCCCATCACCCCGCGCCTTGGAGCTAGCCGCAGCCGTGGGCAAGGACCCACGCCTGGTGGAGGTCATCCTCCACGAATCTCGCGGTGTGCTCCGCCAGCGCGAGGGTGTTCTGATTATGGAAACGCGTCACGGCTGGATCTGCGCCAACGCCGGCGTGGACCGCTCTAACGTGGCCGGCACGGACGCTGAGGTGGCCTTGACACTGCCCGTCGATCCCGACGCTTCCGCGCGCCGGATCCGCGATGGTCTGATCCAAGCAACGCACAGCGTTGCCGCAACTCAGTGTGTTGCCGCAACGCCGAGGGATGCGGCAGCTGCCGACGTGGCCGTCATCATCACCGACAGCCATGGCCGCGCCTGGCGCCTGGCCACGGTCAACCTGGCCATCGGCGTCGCCGGTATGCACCCCATCGCCGACTTCCGTGGGCAGCCGGACCGTTTCGGCTACACTCTGCGCGTGACCACCGTCGCGCGCGCTGATGAACTGGCGGCCGCTGCCGGCATGCTCTCGGGCCAGGCCGCCGAGGGACTGCCCATCATCATCATCCGTGGTGCCGATTGGCCCCGCGGCGATGGGACCGCCGCCGAGATGCAGCGGCCGGTGGAGAAGGATCTGTTTCGGTAGAACGGCAGTTGCACGGTTTCGGGAGAGTCAGGAGTCAAGAGTCAACAGTCATGTTCACGCAGCGAGGATCGGTCGCGCGACCGGTTCACTCTGCGCAAACATGACTCAAGACTGTTGACTCTTGGCTCCTCCATCAAACACGAGTTCCAGAGAGGAGTCACCCATGCCACAGACTGAGATTCCCCGAGTCGCCCTGTACCTACAGGACGCCCACCCCATTCGAGATGGGATGGCGTACGCGAGATATGCCGAGGAGCGAGGCTTCGAGGCTGTCTGGCAGGCCGAGAGCCGCCTGGTGCGGGATGCGATCGTACCGATGGCGGCCTACGCCGCTGTCACGGAGAGGATCAAGATCGGATCCGGCGTCATCAACAACTGGACACGCAACATCGGCCTCTTGGCCGCCACCTTCCTGACCCTGGACGACCTGGCGCCCGACCGCGTGATCTGCGGCATCGGTGCGTGGTGGGATCCGCTGGCCCGCAAGGTCGGGATCACCCGCAGCAAGCCCCTCAAGGCCATGCGCGAGACGGTGGAAGTCCTCCGCCGCCTGCTAGCCCTGGAGCAGGTCACCTTCCACGGCGAGTTCCACCACGTCGACGGCATCAAGCTCGACATCGTCCACGGGCGCCGCGAGCCGCGCAATGTTCAGATCATGATCGGCGCGACCGGGCCCAAGATGATGGAGTTGACCGGCGAGATCGCCGATGGCGCGGTGATGAACTACTGCGTCCCGCCGGAGTACAACGATATGGCGTTAGCCCGGCTAGAGGCCGGCGCCAAGAGGGCGGGACGGACGCTGGACGACATCGACCGCCCGCAGCTGATCGTCTGCTCCGTCCACGAGAACCGCGACGATGCCATCCGCGGCGCCAAGATGCTGCTCACCCAATACCTGGCGCAGCAGCCCCACATCGCCAAGGCCAGCGGCGTCAATCCCGAGATCGTCAAGCAGATCCAGGCCATCCTGGGATGGCCGGCCACCAAGGAACAGATCGAGAAGGCGACGGTCTACGTGCCGGACGACCTGGTCCTGCGCATCACGGCTACCGGGACCCCGGAGGAGGCGCGCGCAAAGGTGATGGAGTACGTCAGGCACGGCACCACGTGCCCGATCCTCTACCCCTTGGGCGATCCCAAGCTGATGATCGACACCTTCGCCACGAAGTAGACGCCGTGTTCGCTATCGCGCGTGCGCGCGCACACCACGCAAGCATGGAAATATGACACAAAGAAGGCCCTAAAGCCTGCAGCCAAGCCTTTAGGCCCGGGAGCGGAAGCTATTTTCGGAATGGACGCCACGTCCGCCGGCGGACACCACGCAGGACTTTACAGCGCGAAGAGCAGAGCGGGCAAGGTGCCGGGCATCAGAATGCCTTCGGTCGGCAGAGCGGATCGGAGAAGCGTGTTCTCAGAGTAGCACCTCCGGTCCCCTCTCCTGTTCCGACGGGAGAGGGTCAGGGTGAGGGCTCTGCTGGCCCGTTTCCGCAGTAGAAATCGGGCCACGTGAGCCGTTGTCAGATGTGATGGGTAAGGAGATCACATATGCGCAAGATAAAGGTGATCCTCGCTGTTGTTCTCATCGTGATGCTTGTGGCGGGCTGCTCCGGCGATTGGCATCCAAAGTGGCCGCGGCTGCCGGACAAAGGCCCTGCTGACGTTTTCCTGGGCATCATCGACCAAATCGAAGGTATCGG
>JAGHDT010000246.1 GCA_021159805.1 Anaerolineae bacterium | reverse complement strand
GTACAGAGACCATATATGATGAAAGACCTTCACGCTCTACCCAAGTGGGCCCCACGCGTTAAGCCGGAGAAGATCCGCCGGCTCTACCTCCTTGATGCACAGGGCATCTACGATGACGAATTGATCGTGGATGTCGGGTACAGCTTGCTCGCACGCTGCGAGAGCTTCATTCACGCGATGGAGGCTGTCCGTGGTCGCGCGAGATGCCCGCTCTGTGGCACCATCATCGCCCATCACAAGCAGAAGGAAGAACTCCTGCAATGCGATTGCGGCTGGTCTCTCTCCTGGGCCGACTACTTCGCGACGATTCAGCACAAGCAACTGAGCGGCGTAGAACCCGTGATCGCGCTCTTCCAGGATTTCGTCGACCGATTCCCCAGAGCGCAGACGCCCCAGAAGCGCATGATTCTCATCGACACGCTTCTCCACGGCTTCCACTGGTTCCTCAACACAGGCAAGCCTACGCGCCCGGTGGCCGTGAACCTGATTGCCCTGCGCCTGCGCGACGTTATCACCTTCCTCGACGAGCTTACGTATGGCAAGAACAGCACGCTGGGTGCGCAAGACCGCAAGGCTGAGTGGGATCGTCGCATCGAGAACGCACGGAACTGGCAGACCCTCTGATCCTCGATCCCCGCTCGTCCACGCCATTCTGAGTGAGCAAGACCAACAACTTTGTCATCCTGAGTGGATCCACAGAGCTTCCTCATCAACCCAGCAAGGAATCAAAGGATCTTGTGTCCGAGCGACTGGCGCGTTCGCAGACAGGATCATTCGCTAGCGTGGCCACGCACTGTCGGCGCTTGTCCAGCCTGCTCAGGATGATGGCATCGGTAGAGCTCTAGCACCAGCCATCTTCACACTTCGCCATATCAAGGTATGATAGAACCTTGGAAATCAGACAAGCTGAACGAGGAGTCCTTCTCTATGAAAGCTGCCGTATATGAGGCCTTCCAAGCACCACTATCTATCCAGAACGTCGCGGACCCAAGCCCCGCCCTCGACGGCGTCGTCATCCGCGTCGAAGCCACCGGCATCTGCCGCAGTGACTGGCACGGATGGATGGGGCACGATTCCGACATTCACCTCCCCCACGTGCCGGGCCACGAGCTGGCGGGCCTGATAGAGGCGATTGGCTCCGAGGTCAAACGATGGCAGGTGGGGGACCGCGTCACGGTCCCCTTCGCCGTGGGATGTGGCTACTGCCCGGAGTGCCTGGCGGGCAACCAGCACATCTGCGACAACTACTTCCAGCCTGGGTTCACCGCCTGGGGCTCCTTTGCCGAGTATGTGGCGATTCCCCACGCCGACGTGAATCTGGTAGAACTACCAGAAGAGCTGGACTTCGTCACCGCAGCCAGCCTCGGGTGCAGGTTCATCACCTCATTCCGCGCTGTCGTTGTGCAGGGCCGCACGCAACCCGGCAACTGGGTCGTCGTGCACGGCTGTGGCGGCGTCGGCCTCTCAGCCGTGATGATCGCCCGGGCGATAGGGGCACGGGTCATTGGCATCGACATCAAGCCGGCAGCACTCACACTGGCGAAGAGCGTAGGCGCCACACACGTGCTGAACTCAAGAGCCGTACCAAACGTGGTCGAGGCCATCCAGGAGCTCACCGGCGGCGGTGCGCACGTCTCCATCGACGCCTTGGGGAGCAGGGAGACCTGCCGAAACTCGGTGCTCTGTTTGCGCAAGCGCGGGCGTCACGTCCAGGTCGGACTGATGGTGGCCGACTACAAGGATGCCCTCATCCCTATGAACCTCGTGATCGCCAAAGAGCTAGAGCTCCTTGGCAGCCACGGGATGCAGGCACACCAGTTTCCGGGGATGCTCGATATGATCTTGAGCGGCAGGCTGCAGCCCAAACGGCTGATCGGCGGCACTGTATCTCTGGAGGAGAGCCTCATCGCGCTGACCTCGATGACCGACTTCGCCCTCACCGGGGTGACCGTCATCGACCAGTTCTAGGGCGCGCGACGATGGAGCTAGCGGTGAATTACTCGACCGCGATCGCCGATTTAGTGGATCGCGGCCTGGCAACGGTCGACAGATACAAGTGCCCCGCTTGGCCTGACCTCATCGAGGAGCTGACCGATGACCGCTCCGGAGTCCCCCACCCTCTCTACATCCATTTTCCCTTGCGGGTCGGGATGGGCACCGGCATACCGATCAACACGGAGACCGGCGAGGCCCCGGACTGGGCTCAATTCGAGGAGCTCCGCGCAAAGACCGCTACGCCGTGGTTCAGCGCCCATATGGGCGCGCAGCCCGAGGACCATCCCGAGCTGGCCGATCGACCCTGGAACGACCAGGTCAGGGTCATCACAGAGGCGCTGATTCGCGACATCGGGCCCCTCGTCGAGCGTTTCGGGGCGGAGCACGTTGTGGGGGAGAACATCTTCGAGTACTACGGCATGCACCTGCGCGCATCCGTTATGCCCGATGTCCTCTGCACCGTCGTTGAGACCACGGACTGTGGGCTGTTGCTCGATCTCTCACACGCGCGCATCGCCGCGCGGGATCTGGGGATGGACCCGCGCGAGTACGTCGATGCCTTGCCCGTCTCACACCTCTGCGAGATGCACGTTACCGGCGTCCAGACGTTCAGCAATATCTGGGTCAACCGGCTGCGAGACGCCGGCATCGATCTGGACTACATCGAACGTATACGAGGCCAGTGGATCGACCACCTGCCGATGACCGATGACGATTGGGCCTTCCTCGACTGGGCCCTCGGGCGCATTCGGGATGGGGCCTGGCGCGAACCGGAGATCGTCGCCTTCGAATACGGCGGCGTCGGTCCTGAGTTCGGCGCCCTGACGGTGCCGGAGATACTGGCGGAACAGGTGCCGCGGCTGTACAGAATGGTGCACC
>JAGHDT010000487.1 GCA_021159805.1 Anaerolineae bacterium | reverse complement strand
GTTGAGCTCGTCTTCGACCAACCGATGGATCAGGGGAGCGTGGCTGATGCATTCAGCATCAAGCCACGCGCCAAAGGTGAGCTCGTTTGGGCTGATGCGCGCACGCTGCGTTTCGATCCCGCCTCAGCGCTCGATCGCGGTACGACGTACCAGGTCACGATTGACAAGACGGCCCGGAATATCGAGGGCGCTGCGTTGGTGGAGGCCATCTCCTTTGACTTCAATACGATCGGCTTCGTGGAGATCGCCGAGGTGCAACCGGCGCCCGGCAGCGAAGCTGTGGAGGCCGATACGACGGTGACCGTGATTTTCAATCGTCCCATCGTGCCGCTGACCTCGTTGGACCGCCAGGGAGAGCTGCCGGAGCCTCTGTCCTTCGATCCTCCTGTGCTCGGTGAGGGTGAGTGGCTCAACACCGCCATCTACCGTTTCCGTCCGGAGGGGGGCTTCCTGCCCGCTACTACGTATACGGCCCGCGTTGTATCCGGTCTGGCGGATACCCAGGGTGCCGTGCTGGAAGAGGCCTACAGTTGGGTTTTCACCACCGTGGGACCTGCCGTGATGACGTGGTCACCAGAGGACAACGCGGAGTATGTCGGCCCGAACGACGTCATCAGCGTGACCTTCAACCAGCCGATGGACCACGCTTCGACGGAGGCCGCCTTCAAGCTGGCGATCAATGATCTCGTTGTGGACGGCACGTTCAGCTGGGAGGGAGGCGTGACCCCGACAGATGAGGAGATCCTGGTCTTCACGCCGGCGACATCCCTTCCGCGGAACGCTGTGGGCCAGGTGACCATCCGCGCTTCGGCACGCGCAAGGGCCGGTCGGGTCACGCTGGGTGAGGAGTTCTCGTGGCTTTTCTGGACTGTTCGGGATCCAGGGATCCTCGACACCACGCCGGACGATGGCTTGCGCGGTGTTGAGCCAGCCAACGACGTTGAGATATACTTCGCCAGCCCGATGCAGCGCGAATCGCTAATGGAGTACCTCACCATCATCCCTGAACCGACCGAGGTCTATTCCCATTGGCAGTTCTCGGACACCTCGCTACGTCTGAGTTTCCGCAAAGATCCAGCCACGCCCACCCGCGTGGAGCTGAGCGCGGATTACCCCGACAAGTACGGGGCGAAGTTGGGTGAGGACTTGGTGTTGCGCTTCACGACAGGCGACCTGAGTCCCTATGCGAGCCTGAATACGCTGGGCAGCATTGGGTCGTTTGATGCCACCACGGATACGGTCCTGTATGCGCAGCATCGCAATGTCACCCGTCTGGACATCGCTATCTACCAGCTGCCGTTGGAAACGTTCATGCGGCTGCACGGCTATGGAAGCTATAACTATCGCAAGGATTTCAGCCCCTCGCCCGGTGACCTTGTCAGGGCGTGGTCGGTGCCGATCACTGCCGAGAGAAACACGACGTTCCTACGCGCCATCGATATGGTGGATGACCAGGGGCAGCAGTTCCCGCCGGGCGTCTACTATGTGGAGTTGATCGCGCCGGAGGTCGCTGCGCGCAACCCGGACAGGGAGCCGGAAACTTACACATTCCTGCGAAGTCGCATCAACCTGGTGACGAAGCAGGCGAACAACGAGTCGCTGGTGTGGGCCACGGATCTGGCGACCGGCCAGCCGGTGGGTGAGCTCCCCGTACGCTTCTTCGAGGACGGACGGTCCCAACAGGGGGCCGGTCGCACCGGTGACGATGGTCTGTGGGTGGCCACGGACCTTCCTGATGCCGACCTGTGGGACGACTACTTTGCTGTTGCCGGCAAGCCGGGCGACGAGGACTTCGCTATCGCCTATAACGATTGGGATGATGGCATTCGCCCGTGGAGCTTCGACCTGTACAGTGACTATGGCGACGGGGAGTATCTCGGGTACCTCTATACCGATCGGCCCATCTACCGCCCCGGACAGACGGTCTATTTCAAGGGGATTGTCCGGCAGAATGATGATGTCGACTACACGATTCCGCCGGAGATGGCGTGGCTCGACGTGCGGGTGAGCGATCCTCAGGGCACACAACTCTATCAAGAGACGCTCTCCGTGAGCGACATGGGGACCTTCTTTGATGAGCTGACGCTGGGCGGTGAGGCGCCCCTGGGTAGCTACTTTCTCCAGGTCCAGGGCGAGGGCGAATCCGGCGGATTCGTTGGGGACTTCTACGCCAGCACCAGCTTCCGAGTGGCCGAGTACCGGGCACCCGAGTTCCAGGTCACGGTTGATACCGACCGGGATGCTTACCGGAACGGCGAGAGCGTCGACGTCGCCGTGACGGCGACCTACTACTTCGGCGGCCCTGTGGCCAACGCTGAGGTGACGTGGAACATGCTCAGCAGTCCGTATGCTTTCCGATACGAGTGTCCGGAGGGGACACAGTGCCCCTCCTACAGCTGGACAGACTGGGAGCTTGAAGGTGATTATGGTGAGAGCTACGGTAGGTATGGTCGCCTGATCGCTCAGGGAACGACGATGACTGATGATCAGGGACGGACCTTCTTCCAGGTGCCGGCCGATATCGCGGATGAGATCAGCAGCCGCAGGTTCACCATCGAGGCGAACGTCTATGACATCAATGAGCAGGTCGTCAGCCAGCGGGCGACGGTCGTGGTGCACAAGGGGGAGTTCTACGTGGGTGTGGCGCCGGAGTATCGCGTGGCGCAGGCCGGCACAGCTCAGGAGATCGCCCTTCTGACCGCCGACTGGGAGAGTCTGCCGGTCGGCAGCGTCGATCTGGATGTCGTCGTGATGGAACACCGGTGGTATAGCGTGCGCCAGGAGGCTGAGGATGGCTATGCTTACTGGACCTGGACGACCGAGGACATTCCGGTCTACACCACAACAGCCAGAACCAACGACCAGGGAGAGGCCGCGATTACGTTCACGCCCGACTCCTCAGGGAGCTATCGCATCCGTGCGACAGCTGAGGATGATCTCGGCAACGAGATCTGCAGCAGCACCTATCTCTGGGTGTGGGGCGGTAGGGCGACGGTCTGGCGTCGTGAGAGCACCAGCCGGATTGACCTGATCAGCGATCGAGACACCTACGCGGTCGGCGATGTCGCCGAGATCCTCATTCCCTCACCCTATAGCGGTACCGTGCAGGCGCTGATCACCATCGAGCGCGGGCATATCCTGGAGACGGAGGTGCGAGAGCTGACCGGCAGCACCGAGGTGCTACGCATTCCGATTCGTGAGGCGTTCGTGCCTAACGTGTTCGTCTCTGTGGTCTTGATGCAGGGATCGACACAATCACCTGAGGCATTGGCCAGCTTCAAGATGGGCGAGGTGGCGCTCGCGGTTTCTACAGAGACGAAACAACTGCAGGTCACGCTGACACCGGATCGCGATATGGATGCCGGCGCGGGCACGCCCGCGTATTACCGCCCGCGCGATACGGCCATCTATGACGTGCTGGTCACCGACAACGAGGGCAATCCCGTCGAAGCCGAGCTTTCGCTGCGTTTGGCGGATCTTTCGGTGCTGGCGTTAGCCGATGAGGTCGGACCAACGCTGTTGGAGCGATTCTGGCGTGAGCGTGGATTGGGCGTGCGCACCAGTATGCCGTTGGCCGTGGCGATGGAGGCGTATAGCCGTGAGCTGGCACCGGGTGCAAAAGGTGGTGGCGGTGGTGGTGGGGGGATGGAGGATGGCTTCATTCGCACCCGGTTCGCCGACACCGCCTTCTGGGAAGCTGTGGTACGCACCGGGGCCGATGGCCGCGCCCGTGTCGAAGTTGAGTTGCCGGATAACCTGACGACCTGGCGGATGCAGGCGCGCGCGATCACGGCGGAGACGCTGGTCGGTCGCGGCGAGGTTGACATCCGCACGACGCTCGATCTCCTGGTACGTTCCGGACTGCCGCGCTTCTTTGTGGTTGGGGACCAGGCAGAGATCTCGACGATCGTGCACAACAACACCGGTGATGATGTCTCTGCTGATGTGACGATCGCCATTGCTGGGCTGGCCCTGGATGGTGCGAGCGAGCAGCGGGTGCGTGTGCCGGCCGGTGAGCAGGTCAAGGTCGTCTGGCCGGTCACGGCGCTGCCCGGCGATGAGGTCACCGTGCGGATGGAGGCGCGCGCCGGTAGGGGCGGGTCTCAGACCCGCCCCTACTTCGATGGGCGGGAGGACACGCTTCCCGTCTATCACTATGCAACACCTGAGGTCGTTGCCACAGCCGGTCGCCTGTCGGAACCCGAGGTCCGCCAGGAGGTGATCCAGCTACCGGCGACGTTCGACGCATCGCAGGGTGAGCTGACGGTCCAGGTAGATGGTTCCTTGACTGCTGCCACGCAGGCTGCGTTGGGGTATCTCGAGCACTACCCGTATGAGTGTGTCGAGCAGACGGTAAGCCGTTTCCTGCCCAATGTGTTGACCTATCAGGCCCTGGAGGAGATGGGCATCTCTCGTCCCGGGCTCGAACGGGAGCTGCGCAGCCAGGTCAGTCTGTCGCTGCAGCGACTCTACAACGAGCAGCACTACGACGGCGGTTGGGGATGGTGGGTGAGCGATGAGAGCAATTCCTACCTCACCGCCTACGTGCTGCAGGGGCTGTTGGAGGCCCACCGCGCTGGATTCACCGTTGATGACAATGTCATATCGGGGGCCGCGGCCTTCCTGCGTGAGAATCTGTCCTCGCTGCCCAGGGGCGGCTCTCAGGGCAGCCCCTACTGGCGCGCAAACCGGTTGGCCTACCAGCTCTATGTTTTGGGTGAGTACATCACCTTGATCGATGATGCGGAGCCCGCCGGTGAGCTCAACCGGGCCATCAAGCTCTTTGATCAGCGGTCCCAGCTCGACCGGTACGGCAAGGCAATGCTGTCCGTAGCGCTGGGTCTTCTAGAGCCGGAGGAGGAGCGTCGGGTGAAGACGCTGATCTCTGACCTTGCCGGTGATATCGTGATCAGTGCCACGGGAGCCCACTGGCAAGAGGCGTCCCCCGATACCTGGAACATGAATACCGACACGCGCACCACGGCGATTGTACTGTGGGCGATGGCGCGGCACAATCCCGATAGCGAACTACTGCCGAATGTGGTGCGTTGGCTGATGACCGTGCGCCGCGAGGGCTATTGGGAGTCCACCAATACCACGTCGTGGTCGTTGATGGGCTTGATCGCCTATATGCGCGCAACCGGCGAGCTGCAGGGCGACTTCAGCTATAGTGTGACGCTCAACGGCGAGGTCTTGTTCACGGGAGACGTCAACGAGGAGACGGTCGATGACAGCCGGCAGAAACAGGTGGAGATTGCCCAACTCCTGGTGGACCGTGGCAACCGTCTCATCATCGAGCGCGAGCCGGCGTCGAGCAATCAGACCGGGGAGGGGCAGCTTTACTACACGGCGCACGTGCGCACCTACCTGCCGGCAGAGGACGTCAAGGCGCTGGACCGCGGCATCATCGTTGCCCGCCAGTACAGGCCGGTAAACCTACCGAGCCCGATGGACGCCCCCGAGACCTATGTGAG
>JAGHDT010000235.1 GCA_021159805.1 Anaerolineae bacterium | reverse complement strand
TTCCTGGCCAGAGCCACGATGGTTTGATAGTAGGGACAGTTGCGGTAGTGTTTGAGGACTGGATCATCCATCAAGTATATATGATCAGCGCCGTACTTGATGGCTTCTTCCGCGATGCCTCGAACGTTGTGTCCCAATAGAACACCTTCGACGAGGACCTCATCACCGGCTGCTTGTGCCTCTTCCTGGACTTGGGATGCCAGGTTACGGGCGACGCCGATGAGTTCCCAGGATACAGGGTGGACATCACCCTTTTCCTGTTCGATAAAGACCCAGAAGCGACGCGTGGTCATTCTGCACCTCCCAACATCGTACCGAGGATACCTGCTTCCTCAGCCTTTGTGAAGGTGAAGTCGACAGCGGCCTGGATACCTTTCTCACGAGCATTGATCTTTTCGCCAGCCTCGGGCAAGGGCGGCGTACCCATCTTGTAAACGATGGTCGGGGAGCCCTTGACGCCGATCTGGGTCATATCAAACTCAACCGGCCCGGCTTCTGTCCACACCTCAGGTTCGTACTTGAGTGACTTGATCAGATCGGGCAGCGGCGCGAAGGGGATCCCCGCGATCTCCTTCTCACAGGTCAGCAGCGCGGGCAATGGTGTCTCCAGGACCTCGGTCCAGCGCTCGGTCTTGCGTTCGATGACGACTGTAGCGTCGTCCAGGTCGATGGCACGTATGTTGACTGCGTAGGTCACGATCGGGAGATCCATTCTGACCGCAACGCCGGGGCCTACCTGGGCGGTATCGCCGTCGATGGCCTGTTTCCCAAAGAAGATCAGGTCAATGGGGTCCTCAGCATGGATAGCTTTGATGACCTCGGACAGGACGTAGGACGTTGCCAGCGTATCTGCCCCGGCCAATTTGCGGCTCGAAACCAGTATCCCTCGATCGGCACCCATCTCAATGGCCTCGCGAATAGTGACCGTGAAGGATGGCGGGCCCATTGAGACAATAGTTACCTTCCCGTTTAGCTTGTGCTTCCACTCCACTGCAGCCGCCAGTGCGTGAGCGTCGTAGGGGTTCATGATCGCCGGTACGCCCTCACGCACGAGATTCCCGGTATCGGGATCAATGCGGATGTTGGTAGTGTCTGGCACCTGCTTTACTGCGACAAGTGCGTGAAACAAACTACACCCCCTAAGTGAATCTGACGTTAAGAACTAAGAATTACCAATCCATCATCCAGTATGCGAAGAGCTCGCGCTAGATGTAGTCCAGAGCTTTGGCTTGCTCGGCCAAATCATCGCGGAACTTAGGGTGGGCAATACTGATGAGCGCCTCAGCGCGTTTCCGAATACTTCTTCCATAGAGATTCACTGCACCGAATTCGGTAATGATCCAGTGCACGTGGTTACGTGAGGTAACCACCCCAGCGCCTTGTTTGAGCATAGGCGTGATGCGGCTCATCGTACCTCCCTTGGCCGTGCTTGGAAGCGCTATAATCGGCAATCCACCCTTGGAGCGCGACGCCCCGTAGATGAAATCCATCTGCCCACCCACGCCGCTATAGAGCTTCGGTCCGATGCTGTCCGCACAGACCTGGCCCGTCAGGTCCACCTCGATAGCGCCGTTGATCGCTACCTGCCGGTAGTTGTGACCGATGATACAGGGGTCATTGATATACTCGGTGCGATGGAGTTCGACCAACTCGTTATGATCCAACCACCGGTACAGCTCGCGGGAGCCCAACACGAAGCCCGCCGTGATCTTGCCGGGATGGAGCGTCTTGCGCGCTCCGGTGATGACCCCCTTCTCGACGAGACGCTTGACGCCGTCGGAAAACAGCTCACTGTGAATCCCGAGCTCCTGTTTGTCCTCAAGATACTGTAGGACGGAATCCGGGATCGCACCAATGCCCAGCTGGAGCGTCGCGCCGTCGGGGATCAGTTCAGCGATGTGTGCGGCGATCTCCTCCACGACCGGATCGTGGGTGCCGCCGCCCATCGTAAACTCGTCCAGCGGTGCATCCGCCTCAACGATGTGGTCAATGTCCTTGACGTGAATGAGGGTGTCTCCCATGATGTAGGGCATCTGCGGATTGACCTGCGCCACAATGTACTTGGCCGACTCTGCCGCTGTCTTGGTGAGCCCGGTCTCAATGCTGTAAGAACAGAACCCCTTCTCGTCCGGCAGCGATGTATGGATGAGAGCTACATCGATAGGAAGCTGGTATTTGAACAACAGGGGGAATTCTGAAAGAAGGACAGGGGTGTAATCCGCCCGTCCCTGCCATACTGCTTCGCGCGTACTGTGGCCGATAAACATCGTGTTGGAGCGCAAGTGTCCCTGGAGGTCCGGATCGTTCCACGGCGCCGGTCCCACAGAGAGCGCCTGGGCGATCTCGACGTTCTCCACATAGGGAGCGTAGGCTACGAGCGCGTCTGTCAGTGCTCTGGGGACGCTGCAGTTGCCGGTCATAAAGACCCTGTCGCCGCTGTGCACGGTGTCGGCGATTGCGTCCTCGGCCGTTATCCGCTTGTCTGAGTAGAGCGCTTGCCATTTCATATATGATCACGTTGTCCTTGTGGGCTGGAGCATGCGTGCTGGCGCACGGGGGCTAGAGTACGTTGTACGAGATTGATGTGTCATCGATGATCTCACCGTTGCGCATCACGACACCCCTACGGAGTGCTTCGTTTTGAGCGATGGCGGAAGTCACGCCCATCTCGGCCAGGTGGCGGACGTAAGACCAGGCTGCGCTATTGAAAGCCTGGGTTGACGTTCGCGGTACTGCTCCCGGGACATTGGGCACGCAGTAATGGACGATGTCTTCCTCGATGTAGGTGGGATTTGCGAAGGTCGTCGGACGGCTGGTCTCTGCACAGCCGCCGTGATCGATCGTGAAGTCGATGATGACCGAGCCTTTGCGCATCGAGCGCAACATCTGACGGGTGATAATCACCGGGGCGCGCTTTCCGGGGTTGCGAACCGCGCCGATCACGACATCGGCAAAGCGCATGACATGGGCGACATTGAAGTCGTGGTCGATCATCGTGGTGATGCGCCCCTGGAACTGGTTGTCGATAGAGCGGAGGCGTTCCAAGGAGCGGCTGAGCATGAAGACCTTGGCGCCCAACCCCAGGAATGCTCGGGCTGCGTTCTGACCGACGGTGCCGGATCCCAAGATCACGACATCGCCGGCAGAAACGCCCGGGACACCGTTGAGCAGAATACCCCGGCCGCCGTTCTGCCGCATCAAGAGCGACCCGGCGATGTAGGGGGCCATCCGCCCTGCCACCTCGCTGACCGGCTTGAGGATCGGGAAGTCGTGCTTGGCTTTCCTGATCATCTCATAGGCCAGCGCTGTGATGCGCTTGTTTTGCATCTGCTTGATCTCTTCATCGGGAATCTGTGGAAGCCCCAGGAAACACATCAGGCTCTGGCCGTTGGGCATCCACTCGATCTCCTCAGGGGTGGGGCGGAGGACTTTGAGGATCAGCGATCCCTGCGCATAGAGCTCCTCGCCGTCATAGACCAGGGTCGCGCCCATACGCTCATAATCGTAGTCATCGAAACCGGCCCCGGCTCCTGCGCCACTCTCCACGAAGCACTTATGACCGTCCCTGACCAGCAGTCCGACGCCGGCCGGGGTCAGCCCCACACGTTCTTCACCGGGGAGTCTTTCTTTCGGAATGCTGATTTTCATAGTGTGCTCCTTTCTCGTTTCGGAGTCGGTGCTTGGCACCAATGGCAGCCTAGGCCATCCGCGCGACGCCGTTATCTGCGCGCGTCACGTAGACCGTTGGTTCTTTGCCGTGCTTGGCGATGTAGACCTCGGTCAAGTGTGCTTCCACGCTGGGTACGGCGTCCTCTGCCACAACGGCGATGATGCAGCCGCCAAATCCAGCCCCGGTCAGTCGCGCACCATAGCACCCGTCAACTTCCGCTGCTGCCTCAACTAGAGTGTCGAGTTCGGGGATGCTGACCTCGTAATCATCACGCAGGCTCTTGTGTCCCTCGAGCAGCAGCTTTCCGACGTGCTCCATGTTACCTTCGTAGAGGTCGCGGCAGACCTGCAAGACGCGGACATCCTCGGTCACAACGTGGCGGGCCCGGCGGTAGACGACGTCTTCCAGCTGACCCTTGTAGCGTTCAAGCTGCGCCGGGGTCACGTCGCGCAGGGCTTTCACGTCAGGAAGATGCTGCTGCAGAACACTCACGGCTTGTTCGCACTGCGCACGGCGGACATTGTACTCTGATCCGGAAAGAGACCGGCGGACCATGCTATTGGCGACAACGATCGCGATGCCTTTGGGCATGCTGAAGTAGGCACGTTCGAGTGAGCGCGTGTCCAACATCATCGCATGTCCGGCCTTGCCGCAGGCACTGATCATCTGATCCATAATACCGCAGTTGACGCCGACGTATTGGTTCTCTGCCTCCTGGCACAACAAAGCCATCTCAGATAGTTTCATATCGAAATCACTGAGCTGTGTCCAAGCGAAGGCGAACGCGACCTCAATGGCCGCTGATGAGGACATCCCGGCGCCCACGGGCACGTCGGATGTCAGCACAGCGTTGATCGCCACCGGATTCAGGCCGTGCTCCAGCAAGGCCCAGACTACCCCTTTGGGGTAATCGGCCCAGCCCCCGCTTGAAGACGGCACCCTGTCCGTGGGGAACGTCTGGTCGTCGTTTTTCATGTCCACAGCACGGACCTTGGACCAGTTGTCGCCGCTGGGTCCAACGGCGAGCCACGCAGCTCGGTCCACGGCCACCGGTAAGACGAAGCCATCGTTGTAGTCTGTGTGCTCGCCGATGAGGTTGACACGCCCTGGTGCGCGCACGATCAGGGCCGGCTCGCTCTGAAACCGCGTGTGGAAAGCGTCCCGTACTTTTCTGAGCAATACGTGTTCGGTCATCACTACCTCCCAAGTACAGGGCACAATTATAGCTTTATCTCAATAACTTAGCCAGTACGACTTGGCGAAGCCGGCATCCGGCACCCTCCCCCGCTGGGGAGAGTGGAGAGGGGCGGCGTGATGGCGGCCTACGCACGCAGATCCCCTTGCCCGGAAACGGGGGCTTCGTTTCTTTTTCCCCCGGAGGGGGCAAAGCAGAGGCTCCACAGCTACGTCAGATCAGTGGTCTACTTCGAAAACAACCCAGCAAAGCCCTCACCCGCGCGCTGAGAAGCGCGTCACCCTCCCCTGAAACGGGGATTTCACCCCCTAGACCGGGGATTTCATCTCCCATCCTCCGCAGACGGAATGGGAGAGGGGATCGGAGGTGCTACTACTACGAAAACAGCCACCCACGATCAGCTCTCGGGCCTAAGGGCCTGGCTGCGGGCCTTAGGGCCTTCTTCGCGTCCCACTTTCGTCCCGCGCGGTGTGTGCGCACACGTGCGCCGGCGAACATAATGTCTGATCCAGAACAGTGAAATACGCCCCGGAAAACGTGGGGCGTCAGGTCTCATCCAAGTCGACGAGGAGCCCATTCTGCAGCAGGATCTGGCAGGCCCGTGTGCGATCTTGCTCCCGTATAGCTGCAATGCCCGGCGCAATACGCCTGATGATCAAGGCGGCGATCGCCGGTATTTCGAGGAACTGAGGGTCACAGACACGCAGCACCCACAGATGTGCCAATCCCGCCTGTCCCGTCCCCTGATAAGCGCGCTGGAGCGCGGTCTGTAGATTCGCGGGCAGCGCTCCCCCGCCGGTGGCCTCCTGGAGAAAGCTGATGATTCGGGCCAGGGGGATGCGTTGCCGCTTGGCGCGTCCCAGGGAAGCCGGCGACAGCCGGTAGTGGAACGCGTCGTTCTCCGGTGGTCCCGTTGCGTCCGCAATGCGGCTCAGTTGAAAACGTTCGTATCTACAATGCCGCGGCACACTCAATTCTACTCCATTTAGCAGCCGTATCGCAGGCGGCTCAGCAAAGCTCGGTGCCTCTGTCTTGTGCAGTATTGCTGACCCGGCATCCGTCAGCCTGAATGCTGTGGGTGGTTCTGCCGGCGCAGCGCTTCCCAGATCGACGAGCCCCAACCAGTGCAGGGGACATGTGATCAGATAGTCAATCAGCGCGCCCTCGATCATATCCCACGCGTCAAATCCGCGCAACGGTGCTTCGGTGCGTGCATCGCGCGGGGCCCACGTGTTATAATTTCCATCGGGCCGCAAGAAGTCGGTCGCATGCGCTTTGACGTAGGCCCTGAACGACTCAAGATCGTACCAGGTGTCACTGCGGCAGGTGGTCAGTATTTTCAAGAATGCCTGTCGTGTGCCCAGCGGATCATTGGGCCATCCGTGAACCGGATCTGGTCTCAGTGTGGCCACATGGGCGAGATCGTTCCACGTCCGGCCGGCCACCCACACATTCGCCAGAGCAGCCCACTGGGTCCAGGGATCCGCCTTCAGCCAGCTCAGTACTTCGTTGGCAGAAGGATGTAGCCGGTTATCGAGACCCTCTTTGAGCCAGCCCCGCTCCGTCGACAGGGCTTCCAGAAGCTGTCGGCGCTCCAGCTCTGGTGGCGTGAGCGCTTCAGGGGTGACGTCGTCGGCAGATCTATCTCGCTGTAAGGTAGCCCACACGTTGACCAGGTCGTCGGCCAAGGTGTCGTCACCGGGCGAGATGTGTGCGGGATGCGTCCCGACGGGAGGGTTCGGTATCTCAAGCGGGGCCGGCTCCGGCATATAGAGCATCAAGTCCTCCGGCACGAACGCCATTTCCACTGCGTGTCCTTCGTTGTCATCGAAGGCCCGCTGCACCAGACCGAGATTCCAGAGCGCTTCTCCGGCCGAGACGGGCGTACGCCAGAGCTCTTCTCGCTCGACGCGGCCTGGCCCGATCGCGCGTACCTCGCCGGCACGCCGGACGAAGACGGCCCACGGCAGCGCGCCGCCATGCCGCAGTAGATCGTCGAGTGCGGCGCGTTGATCCGGTTTGAGCTGGTCCAGCATCTGTGCAACTGCGTCGCCGGACGCCATCGCCGCCATCAACTCAGCAGCCATATCTGTCTTCCGCGTGGTGCTGAGCTCGATATCCCATTGGCGGGCGATCACACGCAGGCGTGCCTGGTCGCTGTCCAGCAGAGTTTGATAGAGTGTTCTCAGTGCCATAAGTGTGATGGATACCCTCTTCATTATAATCCTCCCTGGTTAGTCCGGCAACCGTGACTCTGCGGACGTGCTGTAGCTTTCCCCTAGGGAATGCGCTGGACCACAGTCCAGCGCGAGCCAAAGCACCACCTTACACGCTTGAGGCGGATCGCGCCTGAGCAGACTCAGGACATCCGCCTCTCTGGGGTTGCACCGCCAATCTCCTGAGTGAAGGATACAGTACCTTTGCGGATCGGCGTGTTTCGTAACGGGGGTAATTGCCCGCGAGACGTGCACTGCCGGCCCCTCACACCCCCCATACCCACTCTGAAGTGCGTGTCCAGCCCGCTGGTAGGCAGTTCTGGCTCGGACGGGGTCTGGGTTGCCAGGTACGTGCGGGCCAAAACTGCATTTTGACAGCCAGATCGTGGCGATATTCACCTTGTTTCTGTCCCCAACATGAAGTA
>JAGHDT010000024.1 GCA_021159805.1 Anaerolineae bacterium | reverse complement strand
TCGGGACGGGCATAGTGGCCGTCGGTATCCATCGCCAGGTGACCCTCGGTCACCAGCGCGAGATCAAGTTCGGCGGTCAGGATGCCTGCAGCATCAAACAGAGGGCCGGCGACATAGCTGGTGTCAGGCGCGATAACGGCACTGCCGCCGATATGGATGACCGTGCCGGGTTCACCGGGCGACCTCTCCAGTAGCGCCGCAGCCGGACTCCCGGGCACGCCCAGGGACACAAAGCCCTCCAGCACGTCGCTGAGGCGCAGGAAGGTGCCGGCGGCCAGCACAAAGCAGTGAGCCTCCTAGGCCACGGCAACCCGGGGCATCCAGACAGGCTCCTTGCCCATCTCCGCCTGCAACAGCGCCATCACAAGCTGGGCCTTAAGCATCACGTGCGCAGGGCTGTCCCAGAGGTTGTTGACCTCGCCCGGGTCCTCCTGAAGATCGAAGAGCTCGCCGTAGTCGCGACCATAGTAGACGGTGAGCTTGTACCGTTCGTTCACGTACGTCTTGAGATGAAGCGTCGTGGGCTGGTGGCGGTTCTCCACGACAATGTGATCGCGCACAGCGGGCTCCTCCCCGAACCAGACCGGGGACTGATCCAGGCCGGTCATCGTCCGCGGCACGTCGATCTCGGCCACGGTCAGGAAGGTCGGCGCATAGTCGACCAGCGTCTGTAGCGCTGTGGAGCGCTCGCCGGCGGGAATCCGCCCAGGGAACCGCGCCACCATCGGAATCCTCACCATATCCTCGTAATGGAAAGCGCCCTTGGCGATCAAGCCGTGCTGACCATAGAAATGCCCGTGATCAGTGGTGAAAACGACCAACGTGTTGTCGGCCAATCCAAGCTCCTCCAACTTGTCCAGGATCTGGCCGATGTACTTGTCCATCAGGCTGATCATAGCATAGTAGATAGCTATGTTCTTCGCCAGCTCGCCCCGGTCGTGCAGGTGCGAGTGGAAGCCGTGCATCGCATTACCATCGGGCTCTCTCCAGGCGGAGAAGTCGGGATGCTCCTCCTGCATCATCCGGAAGTGCGGCGGGTTCTTCGCGTGCTCCTCCGGCGTGATCTCCGGCACGGTGAGCTTCTCAGGGTCGTACATCGTGTCCCAGGGCTTGGGGACGAGATATTGCGGATGTGGATCGAAGAAACTCGCCCACAGGAAGAAATTCTCGCCACTCTCAGCGTAGTCCGCCATCAGGGCGTTGGTCCGATCAGCGATCCAGGCGTCATAGTGATATTCCTCAGGGATATCCCACGTGCGGAACTGGCTGTCGTTGTTCCCGGTAGGGCTGCGAAAGTAGTCTCGCCAGTTGTCGCAGCCCTTCTCCTCCATCCACAGAGCGTAGTGCTGGCCCACGTGGGCTTCATCGGTGTGGTTGCGGGCCAGTTCAACGTGGTCGAACCCGTAGAAAGGACCGTGGAACCCCCGCCAGAAGTCCAGATCCTGCATAATGGGATACGACTCCAGCGAGGGATACTCCTCGGTCCCGTGCAGCTGCTGAAAGTGGGCTTTGCCCACCAGCGCGGTACGGTATCCGGCTGCCGAGAAATCCTCGCCAACGGTGTGTTCGCTCTCGGGCAGTTTCGTACCCAGAGAATAGGCGCCGTGCTGGCTGGGGTACCTGCCGGTGATCAGCGACGCGCGGGTCGGCGTACATGTGGGATTAGGACAATAAGCACGGTCGAAGATCGTGCCCTCTGCAGCAAGCCGGTCCAGGTTCGGCGTGTGGACCTCTGGGTTATTGTAACCTATCGCATTCCAGTGATGTTGGTCACTGGTGATGAGCAGGATGTTGGGACGGTTGGGGGATGCGGTCATGGCAACTCCTATAGGGAGACGTCAGATAATCAACGACGGAGTGCTGGACTGGAGTCCAGCACGAGCGTTTAGGTGGGGCCCGACCAGGCCCTTGAGTAGGTCCTCATTCAACGCGCTATATGTCCTTCCTGCTCTCCGCGGACCCCAGTCCGCGGGCCTGCGCGTGGGACAGCTGCCGTCACATTCGCCACTGCGGAGCGCTGGACTGGGGTCCAGCACGAGCGCTAGAGTCGGAGCCTGGCCAACGGGCGTCTTGTCGACGCGGTTGATGTCAGCGCACTTTGTGTTCATCCCGCTCACCGCGGACCCTAGTGCGCGGCTCCTGAGGCGCCAACTCCATCCAGTAGCGGGATACTCGCTTGCCGGAGTAGTCTGAAACGACCTCGTTCTCAAAGACGCCGCCGTTCTTCTGGATCACGCGGGCGGAGGCCACGTTGTCACTATCGCAGGTGACAAGAACTCGGTCCAGATCAAAGAGCGCACGCGCCTTCTGGAGACCCAGGGCCAACTGCAGCGTGCCGAACCCCTTGCCCCGCAGTGAGGGCGCGATCGTATAGCCGATATGCCCGCCCTCCTTTTCCAACGCCGGCACAAGCCAGTGGCGGATGTGCAGTTCACCGACGACAAGAGGGAGCCCAGGTTTCACACTCCAGAATACAGTGTAAGGCACCCACCCCGGCTTGAGGCCGACGCCGCGTGCCATAAGGCGCAGATGGTGCACGTAGCCGCGAAAGTCCGTCCGGAATATCTCTAGCAGTGGCTGATAGCGATCCTCACCCGCCGCCTGGTAGTCCGCTACCGTCGCGAGAAACGCCTTGCGGTGACCGAAGGCTGGTTCGACCAGTTTGAGCGATGGTTCCATCGGTGGATCGCCTAGGCACCATCCAGCCACGATTCGCCCTTCGTGAACTTGGCGACCGCATCGAAGTCCAGATCAATCCCCAACCCGGGGACCTCAGGGATCGCCAGCATCCCGTCCTCATCAAGGTGCCAGCCGCCATCAACCAGGTCATCGAGATAGGGGGAGCCCGTGATATACTCAACGAGATCGGTCTCGGGCAGGGCCGACGCCAGATGCAGGTCAGCTGCCAGGCCGATCGCGGTGTTCCAACCGTGCGGAATCAGGCGCGCGCCATAGTCCAACGCCATCCAGCCGATCTTGCGCGACTCCGATAGCCCCCCTACCTTGGTGGCGTCGGGCTGCACGATATCAAACGCGCCGGCGCGCAACCAGGGCAGGAATGCCTGACGCCGCGTCAGGACCTCGCCGCCGGAGATCGGCACTCTTGTATTCTGCCGCAGCAGTGCATAGTCGTCAAGCGCATCGTGCTTGAGGGGCTCCTCGAACCACGCGATCTCGTAGTCAGCCAGCATCTCAGCTGTGCGCAGTGCCCACTTGTAGCCGTGCTTCCAGAAGGCATCACTGCCGCCGGCATCGACCATCAACAGAGAATCCGGGCCGATCGTCTCACGCGCAGCGCGCACAATCGCCTCATCTTTGTCAAAACCGGCCATACCATCGCCGCTCCGTCCGAACGGGCCCCAGCCCATCTTGAAAGCTCGGAACCCATCCGCTTTGAGCTGCAGCAGGTGATTCGCGAGGGGCCCCGGCTCATCCATCAGGAGTGACGCATAGGGCTTGACGCGGTCACGATAGCGCCCACCCAGCAGGCGTCCCACAGGCTGCCCGGTCACCTTGCCGAGAATGTCCCACAACGCGATGTCGATGCCGCTGATGGTGTGCGTGATCGTCCCGCCGCGGCCCATCCAGAACATATTCTGGCGCAGCTTCTCGGTGACCCGCTCCGGTTCCAGCGCGTTCTCGCCGGTGTAGAAGGGCGCCATCACATCCAGGGCGGCCTTGACCAACCCGTCGTTGGTGTAGACACTGCCGAATCCCACCACATCCTCATCGGTCAACACTGCGACCAGGGTGTGGATACAGTCGTCCTGCTCGATCTCCTCGGACCAGCCGCCCTCCGGCGTCTGCCCCCGCAGCCCCACGGCACGAATCTCACGAATCTTCATGAATCCTCCTGTAGGAATTCAAGCCAACAACCTGATGCCGGCAACCAACACCATCCCCACGATCACGGGCGCGTACAAGTTCCGCGTTTTCCACGCGACGAGGAAGACCGGAAGTGCTGCCCACAGGAACAGATTCCCTGAGCTGACGTCAACCTGCCCCTCCGGCATCACCAAAGAGGGCAAGAGCATCGCGGCAAGCACGGCCACCGGCACATAGCGCAGCCAGGACACCACCACAGGCGGCAGATCCCGGGACGAGAAGAGCCAGAGCGGCAACAGCCGCGGCAGGAAGGTCACAACACCCATCCCGATCATCGTCAGCAGGACAGCCTGTTGATCAATCACGCCTTGCCCCCTTCGCGCCGTGTGCTGATCTGCTCAAAGATCACCCCCAACGTCGCGCCGATGAGCGTCGCCACGATCACGCTCCACCAGCCCAACCCCATCAAGGTCAGCACCACGGCAAGCACCCCGGTCAGTGCCGCCACGATGATCTCGGCCCGCGCCTTGATCTGCATCACCAGCAAAGCGATGAACATCGCGGGGAG
>JAGHDT010000239.1 GCA_021159805.1 Anaerolineae bacterium | reverse complement strand
GCAGAAGCGCCGAGAGCGTCTCCAGCGCTTGGCGCTCAGCGAGACAAGCGTCGCATTCGGCCAGGTGGGCTGCCACCGTTTCAGCCGTCCGCGGACCCAGTTCGCCATCGTAGTATGCCTGCAGTCGTGCGGTCACGTGGTTCGTGGCGCCACCTCCATATAGCCCGCCAGCGCATCTCGCAGCCGGCGCCGTGCGTAGTTCAGCCGGGACATCACCGTTCCTATAGGGATCTCCAGCGTCTCCGCGATGTTCCGGTGGGAGAGCCCCTCGTATTCTCGCAGTATCATCGTGCTGCGACCGGTTGCGGGTAGTGCGAGTATCGCTGCCTGCACGGCTGCCGCCCGCTCTTTCAGTTCTGCGCCAGCCTCTGGTCCACGACGATCGTCTGACAACGGGTGATCCTCGACATTGAGCACCGGCTTAGCGCGTCTCAACTCGCTGATGGCGCAGTTTGCGGCGATCCGGCATAGCCAGGTCCGGAATGGTGACTGCGGTCTATAGCTGTGAAGGTGCTGCCAGGCTCGGATGAAGCACTCGTGCGCGGCGTCCTCAGCCAGAGCGGCATCACCGCACATGCGCTAGGCGACATTGACAACGCCTGGTCTGTGGCGTCGCACCAACTCGCCGAATGCCTGTCGGTCGCCGGTCTGCGCCTGGTTGATGAGCAAGTACTCCTCTGGAACCTCTGGCACTGGTTCTATCATCCCCTGTCCTTGGTGTTCTACCTATAAATTGGGAAAGTGGGGGTTTTTTGTTCGATGGATTTCACAAAAAGATCCTAAAGATTCGTGAGGAATCCCTGGGATCCGGAAGGTTCAGCAAAGTACCCCGCCGGATGCGAACTAACAGCTCGCACTACAGTCGATGGCCTATGGCTTGCGTGGCTTTGCCAGGATCTCGCGTATTTCCAATTGGTGGAAGGTTCTAGGATACGCGGGCTTACAGACAATGGCAGTGTCAGCACCCTCTCCGGTACCCGCCACCTCGATGATTTCGGCGTCCATATTGATGCGTCCGGCATCTGCGGCCATGAGCAGACACTCGACCGCGACTTTCATACCCTGTGAGAAACGATAGAGCGTCTCGCGCACGATCTCCTCCGGTGCCCGCCCGCCACCCTTCTTCGAGAGGGCCGCACCGACGCCGTCGCCAAGGGCGTGAATGCCGGTGACCACAGGGATGTCGAGATCGGTCAGCTCCGCCTGCTCTGATGGTGTCATAGGCCAGCCGAGATGCGTAAAGCCGTGGCAAAGCGTGACGGCGATCACCTGAATTCCCAGCGGAGCAAGGATGGCGTGCGCGGTGCGTGCCGTGTAGCCGTGCGAAGAGGCCACGACGACTTGCTTGATGCCCAAGGCTGTGGCACGCTCCGCCGCGATCTGCAGCGTCTCCTCGGTGTTGGCTTTTCCGGCTGTCTCGAAGATCAATGTTCTCAGTTCCATAGGTGTCTCCTAGCGATGATGGTTGTGCCTTCTCGGGCTGTATGTCGATCTGTTCCGGTCATCCAATGAGCGGTCTTGGACTCGTCAATCCGTTGAGCAGATGCTCTGCTTGGAGCTGCCACAGCGGTGGATCACTCCTCCGGGAGCGGCTGGCAGTGCTGGCACAGGTAGCAGGAGCCGCCCAGATACGAGATCTTCTCAATGGGCGTGTTGCACACAGGGCACGGTTGGCCCTTCGTCTTGCTGTCCATCAGCCGGGCGTAGCCGCCGCGCCGATTGAAGAGATCCCGCTCTGTAGTGCGCCCATTGGCGGCGACGGCCTCGGTTAGGGTGGCGCGGATGGCCCTGTAGAGGCGCGCTCGATCTGCATCCGTGAGGTCGACAACGCGCCGGCGGGGATGCAGTCCTGCATGGAAGAGGATGTCCTGCAGATAGCCGTTGCCGACCCCCCAGATCTTGGGATCGCTGACGATGAAGAGCTTGATAGTGCGCTTATCATCCGGGGGCACGGCGGCAAAGAGAGTGTCGAGGTACCCTTCCGTGAAGTCGTCGCTCACTGGGGATATGCCTTCATAGCCGGCAACCTTGTGGGCAGCCTGCTCCGCGTGGGCCATCAGCCAGATTGCGCCCCAACCGGAGACGCTGACCGTCAGATACGTGCTATCGTCAAAGCGGATCAGGAGCTGGTGTTTCTTGGGCGGCGTTGTCTCCCGCTCGTGGTACAAGATGCGAAGCCCGCCGTCTCCCAGCAGCAACACGCGCTCAGTGCCGATGTCGGTGGCGATCAGGCTTCCGCGCGGTGTCGCTTCTCCAATGATCTGGTTGCGGAGTTTCTCGGGGTACGTCTCAGGATCGCCCTGATAGAAGGCGAATCTGTGCGGTGAAGTGTTCGCTCTCGCAGACGCGATCGTCTTCCCTGTCAGGATCTCGTTGATCTGGCGTGCGAGTGTAACGGCTTCAGGTAGCTCAAGCATTGGTGAGTGTCTTCCTTTCTCGGAGGATGTGTGCGGGGCGCTACCACAGGCCCGGCACCAGCCGGTATTGTGTTGTCTCTGAGAACTCGGCGTAACCGCGTAGTTCGGCGAGGAGCGTCTTGTCCTCCAGCGCTGTCCGAACAATGTAGCCAATGACGGACCCGGCTGTGGGTATCAGGGCCCAAGGCGATCCCCGCAGGAGCGGTGTGGCGGCCTGGGCCAAGATGGCGCCCGCGTACCCCGGGTGGCGCACGACGCGGTAGGGTCCGCCCTCTGCCACCGTCTGCCCGCGGTCAGACTGGATCCGCACGCCCTCGACAAAGAAGGCATTGGAGGCCATTGCCCAGAGGAACAGCGCCAAGCCTGATACCACGCCGGCGACGCCGGCGACGTGGGCAATGGTCGGCAGGCCGGCGGACCAGCCAAAGCGCAGGTCCAAGCCGGCTATGATCCAGCTGAGCATAGGGAAGACGCCGGCGGCAAGGGGGGCGAGCCACCGGTCCCATCTTTTGGTGCCCTCTGCGTGGATGCCTTGCTGTCGTTCCGCCAGCAGATCCGGGTTGATGGGGATGAGAATCAGCGGATGCGCGGCCAGCAGAGCTGCCAGGATACCGACAAAGACCCAACCCCAGACCCAGTTCACCCGACCGGCAGCGGCAAAGAGGATGGCTGCATAGCCCAGCCATCCCAGAGTGGCCTGAGCAATCCAGCGGCGGATCGCGCAACGTGTCTCGGCGGGCGTTCTTGCTGTGGTGTCCAAGGTTGTCTCCAAGATGCTGGGCGTCAAATAGGCGGCGATTGCTCTACCGGCGTGGCCGCCTCGGCTTCAGGCGCAGCCTGCGTCTCGGTTGGGCGGCGCTCTGAGGGGAAGTTCACAGGCTCCAAGATGACGTCCACCTCGGCCGGCGCCGCGGCCCAACGTTCCTCGGTGAACACTATGGGGGCCAGGGTATGCCAGAATGCATCGTCCTCACGCCACGCTTTCATAAAGCCACCTCTTTGTGTGCGAAGGTTTTCTCTCCTGCGGGTAGAGGAGTCGATGGGTAGGCTG